>JAYVHJ010000088.1:0-2220 GCA_043771315.1 Raineyaceae bacterium | reverse complement strand
CTTCTTCTGTGAGCATAAGTTGCTGAACAATAGGGTCATACTCAAGGAAATCTACCTTATTATCCACCTTTTTGACTGTGTCCTTTACAGTAACTTTCACTACTTCTTTTGTATCTTTTTGCTCTGTTTTATTACAGGCAAATAGTGTCATTAGCGCACAAAAGCTTGCTAGAAGCATTATTTTGTAATTCTTTTTCATAAAACTTAAAATTATTGTTTAATTGTGATTGTAATGTTTTATCTTGGTAAATGATAAAATTTAGAAGCGAAAATCCTTATGATTTTTGGGGACACAAACCACGAAGTCAATGTTTGATTTATAGTGTCAAAAGTTTGCATTAGAATATTTTTATATTCATTCATAACTCACAACTCATAATTCATAATTATTTCGTACTTTTGCGTAAATTTACAAATATTCACCAAACCCACAAAAAAATTAAAAATTGTTTTTTCTCTTAAAATATCTCCAAGAAAATAAAAAATCTGCCTTTCTGATTATTTTATTAGCACTTTTGCCTTTGCTTACAAGTTCATTTTTTATTTTTTATAGCTCACAAAACGAAATTGTCCTAAGAAATTTGGCTATTTATCAAAAAATAATTTTCTTTCTGATAAGTATTTTTACAATGGCGTTTGCGCTCACACCCACCACGCTGATTGCGCTTATGAGTGGGTTTTTGTGGAGTTTTGAGGCTATTTTTGGACTGATTATTAGCTACGCAATGGCGGCAATAGTAGGTTATTTTTTGGGTAAAAAAATAGACAACGGACATCTTAATGATTTTTTCTCCAAAAATGAAAAACTTAACTTATTGCAATCTAAAATAGAAAATAAAAGTATCATTATTATACTTCTGATGCGTATTTCTCCAGTTTTGCCTTTTGCTATTACTAATATTTTTTTAGCAATGCTCAAAATAAATTTTTCTAAATTTTTGATTATGAGCATATTAGGAATGTTGCCACGCACTACATTGGCAGTTTGGCTAGGCGCACAATCAAGCACACTTAAAGCAGCTTATCAAAGCGGAAATTTGGGTATTTCACAGCTATTTGTGGTTGGTTTGGTGCTATTTTCTATTGTTGGCTTGGGTATTGTAGGAAAACAAATACAAAGGTCAATTACTGGGTCAATTACGAATTAAAAATTACGAATTACGAAAGAATTATTACATCAATATTTCGTAATTGATAATTCGTAATTTAATTCAGCGACATAGCAGGCACAGGAAAATTTTGCATATGAAAAGCAAGTCCTTCTATTTGGTAGTTCATCCAGTCTATTAGTGGGAAGGTTTTGAGTGTTTTTATCACTTCTTCCTCACTATTTGCCTCAATAATTATCCATAGTTTGGTGCGGTCAAGCGAGAGCGTATAGGCACGTACCACGTTTTCCGCCATCAAATTATCCACCATCATACGTTGTTTTGGCACAAGCGTAACAAATTCTTCATCAAAATACAAAGGCAATGTGATACTCACCATAAATTCACTCATAATCACGCTATTTTAGGTCTTCTTAATTATTTTTGATTGTTTGCAAAGCGGTTTTAAAGCAATTTTGAAATAGTTTCAATAGCTTTTTTTAGTCTATTTTCTTTATTTTCTCCGCTAATAATTTCATAACTAAACTTATATTTTTCTAGTTCATTTTTATAGCATTCAAACAACATTTTTCTGTCGTTTGGGTCTTGATGTTCACGCAGAGGGTCGTATTCCCAAGCAATATCATCATAAGAAGTAAGCAAATATAAATCAAAATTTTGTTTTTCTATGTGCTCCAAAATCCATTTAGGAACAGTTTTAAAGCTATTTTCTGCCCAAATTTTGGTTACAATAAGTTCTGTATCTGCAATAAGTAGTTTTTGATGTTTTTTATTTTGCTGATAATTTTGGATATTTTGATATTGTTGTTTTGCAATATTTTCTACGTCCTGCAGGCTGTAAGGCTGTTTTTTGATGTTATTTTTCTGATAATAATTTGCTAAATATTCTCTTGCAAATTCTTCTATAAAATTTACGTTAAAATAATCAGCAATTCCTGTGGCAAGTGTTGTTTTTCCAGAAGACTCTGTACCAAGAATGGCTATTTTAATCAATTTTTTGAGGTTTTAGGTGTGATTTACTTTTTATTTATGAGAATAAATTAGAATTTATAAAAACAGTATTTCCTAAAATAGGTACTTTCTTTTCTAGGATTTTTGCTCCGACTATATA
>JAYVHJ010000087.1:0-13243 GCA_043771315.1 Raineyaceae bacterium | reverse complement strand
ATTTAATAAAAAGGTCAGCAGATATTGTTTTTAATTTATGATTTATAGTTGCCATTTATTATAGGATATTATATTTTTGTTTTAGTTGTTTCCAATTTTCTGTTAAAATTGTATTATGTTTTGTAAATATTTTGTTAGATATTCTTGCATTAATTCTACTATGTAACGTTTCATACTCAAGCCAATATTTATAAATATTGGCTTGATATTTTAGTGTATTTGTTTTTATATCAGTTTGTTGAAATAGCAAAATCCAATTATCTTGAATTGATGTCAATTCTTTAAATAAAGCTAGATTTTTTAAAAATAAACCCAAAATATTTACAGAAAAAAATGCCTGTAGAATATTTAATATAAATGACACTTCCTTAAATCCATAAAATGCTAAAACTATTATTATTACAATCATTATGATAGCTACAATACTTTTATGAAAAATGGTGATTTTTACTAAGGAATAAGTGAAAAAACAATTTTCAAAAAGATTAACAGCAGCTTTATAAAGTCCTTTATTTATTTCGTCATTATCATAATATCCGTTGGAGCTATTTATAGAAAATTTTGAACCAAACGAATTATCAATAAAATCATCTCTCCGTTTATTGTCAGCTCGTGGAATAATAACTAATTCATTTATTAGTTCTGTCCCAAAAAACAAAGAAATACCTATAATATTGGAAATATTTACAATATTAATTAAGTTGTTTTTCACACAAAAATCATTGAAAATAAAAGGTATAATTGACAAAATCAATACTCCCCAAAAAGTATATCTCCCAAGTTTTGAAAGATTATCCATTATTTTGAATAATTCATATTGTGGTGCAAAGTGTGCCATTTGTTTATATATTTAATTTTACAAAGTTACAAAAAATATTCATTTCTCAAAACAAAAAAGTATATTTTATTATCTCACTATTTCCGCTAGTCCACGCAAATCCACAGGCACGAGCTTAGACACGCCAGGGTCTTCTGGGTACATTGTAACGCCATACATAATGTCCGTAGATGCCATTGTGCGCTTGTTGTGCGTAACAATAATAAACTGTGACTCTGCAGAAAATTTACGAATAATATTATTAAATTTATCCACGTTGGCATCATCTAAGGGTGCATCAACCTCATCAAAAATACAAAAAGGCGCAGGTTTTATCAGATAAATAGCAAAAAGCAAAGACGTTGCCGTAAGAGTTTTTTCACCTCCAGAAAGCTGATTTATGCTTAATGGACGTTTCCCTTTGGGTTTTGCGACAATATCAATAGCAGATTCTAGCGGATTATCAGGATTTACAAGTATCAAATCACAGGTATCTTCTTCCGTAAAAAGTGACCTAAAAACTTTCTGAAAATTCTCCCTAATTTGCGTAAAAGTTGTCATAAAATTGCCTTTTGCAATAGTATCAATCTCCAAAATGGTTTCCAAAAGCACATTTTTAGCCTTCAAAAGGTCATCACGTTGCGCAGTAATAAAGTCGTTACGTTCTTTGATTTCGTTGTATGCCTCCATTGCCATAGGATTTATTGCGCCAATATTGTCCAAATAGCCTTTTATCTTTTGTACTTCCAGATTTAGTTCTACTTCTGTTTGTATAATTTTGATGCCACTTGCTGCCTGCATTACGTCTTCCAAATCCACATTAAACTCCACAGAGAGGCGTTCTTTGATAGCTGCAAGGCTTAATTTGGTATCATTAAACTTATTTTGAAGTTCTGATAAAAGGCTATCAGTAAGTTCTCTATTTCGCTGAATTTCCTTTGCTTCTTTCTCAAAAATATCAATATCACTACGAGATTTGTAATAGTCCTTTTCCGCCTCATTAACGCCCTTTTCCATATCTGTTTTTTGCTCATACATACTTATAAGCGTGTCGTCTCCCTCGTCAGATGCATTGTTAAGTGCCTCAATATCATCTTTAATACGTGTTATTTCTTGCTGATTTTTATCTAAACGTGCTTGAACAGTATCCAAATTAGCCTGTTTAAAACTAATTTCTTGTTTTATAGCATCTAAACGACTTTGTTGTTGCAAATAACGCACATTTTGCTGGTTAAAAGCACCAGATTTTTGTGCAAGAGCTTCTGTTTCAAAGTCTTGTGTTTGTTTGATAGCATCAATTTCAGTTTTGAGCGTGTCAAGTTCTGTTTTGGCAATTTTTATTTGAGGAGAAAGTTCGTCTATTTCTTCTAATAAGTCTGCTAATTTGCGCTCCAAATCCTCTTTTTGAGTCTGATTAGTCGTAATAAGGCTTTGCATTTGCTCCTGACGAGTACGTACAGAAATAAAACGCTCATTTATCTTGGCAAAATCTTGCTGAACTTCTCTAATTTGTTGTTTTTTGGTGTTTTGGCGTAGTTCTTGAAGTTCTATTTGTTTGTTTTGGAGATGGTTATTTTTTTCTTGGAACTCTTCTTTTAAACTAATAATTTCTTTTTCCAAAAGTTCCATATTTTTGGCACGACCAATTCTTTTTCCTTCAAAAGCACCCACAGAACCACCAGAAACGCTATATTTGCGCCTGCTGATTTGTCCATTTTTAGTAATGAAAATATTTTTATTAGCATTGTCTTTACCATTTTCTGATGTGTTTTCTGGTAGATTTTCAACAATAAAAACATCTTCCAAAATATGTGCCATTAAGTTTTGATATTTTGCATCAAAATCTGCTATACTAAGTGCAAAAACGGCATTTTCTGGTATATTTTGTATATTATTTTCTACTTTTTTTGGTTGGAAATCCTTAAAATCTTCTAAAATAAAAAAGTTAGCTTTTCCTTTTTTTGCATCACTCAAAAGATAAATAGCATTAAGTGCATCTTGCTGATTATCAACAACATAATAATTCATTAAAGGTTCAAGATAATTTTCAATAGCAATTTTATATTGTTCCTCACAACTCAAAATATCAGATAAAAATGGCGTTTTCACATCAAAACCGCCACCATTTGGATTATTTTGTGCATTTTTTTTCAAAAACTTAATAGCTTCAGGAAATCCTTCCAAATTATCAACCAAAGATTTGGTAAGATTATATTCATTTTGTTTGGCATCAATGCTTCTATTTAGCACTGTTTGCGCACTTTTGACAATTTCTATTTCTGCTAAAACCTGCTCTATTTGCTCCTGAATAGCTATTTCTTCATTATTAAGCCTTTCCAGAGCATCTTTTGTGTTTTGCAGTTCTTCTTGTACCTCAAAAAGCTCATCTTCATACTCACTAAGGTTCATAGCACGCTGTTGCGCATTACTAACGGCTTTTTCTAGTTCTTGTTTGGCAGAAGAACTTTGTGTTTGGCGGATTTCGTAGGTTTTGTTTAGCTCGTAGTTTTCTTGTTGTTTTTTATTGAATTGTGCAGACAAAATACCTGTTTGCGCTTGTATAGACGCAGTTTTTTGTTGTTGGTCTTCATATTCTTCTTTTCTTTCTGCTAAATCTTTTTTGTATTCTTCTAAAATCAGAATATTTGTAAGTACATCATTATCAAGTTTTTGTATTTCTAAAATGTTTTCATTTTTGCGCTGGTTGTCTTGGTCTATCAAATCCAGCAAAGAAACCTGTCTATCATTTAAGAATTTTAGGCGTTCGTTTTTGATTTTTTTCTCACTTTCATAATTACGAATATGCCCCACATACTCATTCAGGGCTTTTTGACGAGTGGCAAGCAGTTGTTCTTTGGTGATAATTTCTGTTTTTTCTTTTTCTACAATAGCTTCTTTTTCAGTAAGTTGTACATTTAGTTGGAGTTTTTTGTCATTTTCAGCATCAATTTTCTTATCCAAACTTAGGAAAGTATCTCCACGTTCAGAAACACTTTTTTGAGCAAGTAAAATACTTGCTTGTTTGTATTCCTCACGGGTTTTATAGTATCTTTCTGTCTTTTTAGCTTGTTTTTCAAGTGCTTTTAAATTTTTGTCAATCTCAAACAACAAATCTTCCACACGAGCCAAATCCTGTGAGGCATCATCAAGTTTTTTAAGGGTTTCTTTCTTTCTAATCTTAAATTTTGAGATGCCAGCAGCTTCTTCAAAGAGATTTCTACGAGAATTTTCCTTATCATTTAGAATTTCATCAACCATTTTCAGCTCAATAATGGCATAACTATCAGAGCCAATTCCTGTATCCAAAAAGAGGTTTGTAATGTCTTTTAAGCGACAACTGACGTTATTGAGCATATATTCACTCTCACCTGTACGGTACAAGCGGCGTGTAATAGTAACTTCAGAATATTCTGTGGCAAGTAGGTTTTTGGTATTTTTGAAAGTGAGAGAAACCTCCGCCATTTGCAGAGGTTTTCTCTTGCGAGTACCATTAAAAATGATGCTTTCCATCTTATCAGAGCGCAAAGCCTTAGTTTTTTGCTCTCCAAGCACCCAACGTATGGCATCTACAACATTTGATTTTCCGCAACCATTTTGCCCCACAATGCCTGTTACGCCCTCATCAAAATTGATAGTAACTTTGTCGCCAAAACTCTTAAATCCTTTTATTTCTAGCTTTGTGAGTAGCATTTTTTGTTGTTGAGGTTGATTTTATTTTTAAAATTGGAGTGCAAAAATAAGATTTTTTTGGAGATTTTTGCTACTAAAATCACAAAAAAATACGTTGTAAATATCCTTTTCAAAAACAAAAAAGCTACAAACTATTTGTAGCTTTTTTGTTTTTGAAAAATATTTTAAATTTTTACTTTAAAAGTGTCATATTGACCGTTCCAACGTGTTTTATTTCCATTCCCATCATATTTTGATTGGTCGTGATATTACCTAAAATGGTTTTAATAATACCTGCTTTATTATCAAATTGGTAGTTAAAATCCGCTATTGTAGATTGTCCCATTTGTGGCATTGGATTGTCTTTGTCATCATCATTATCATCTGTGTCACCACCTGCCTTTTTAGCATCTTTTTCAAATTTTTGAGCATCAATAGAAGACTTAAAATTAAGGTTAATAGTTGCTTGTTGGTCGTTGAAAGCAGTTATTTTCTCGTTCACTTCTGTTCCAAACATAGTCATTTTGTTTTCTTCTCCTACTGTGGTAGTTTGGGGAAGTTGCAATAAATCAAGAAAATCAGTTGGAATAAGGTCAATAGTTGTATCAGTTTCTTTCATTTCAACTTTTTTAGGTTTTGGTTTGGCAATAGTGGCAAGTGTGTAACCCGCTTTAAGTTGTCCTGTTTTTGGGTTAAATTCTGCCATCAATGTAATTTTTTCACCGTTCATTTCCGCAGAAACCGCCATTTCACCTGGTTTTACCTTTGCTTCTACCAAAAAACTTACGCCTTCACGCACCACTAAAAATGGAATTTCAATAAAAGTAAAATTACCTTTTTCATCTACCAAAAAATCAGCCTCTACGCTTGATTTAGGGAGATTATTAAGCGAGGCAATAATATTTTTTTTGTTGTCCACAACATTAAAATTTTCTAAATAAAAAGTGCCTTTTGCACTTCCATTGGGCATTTTACTGATAATTTTGAGTGCAAAAACAGATTTGGTTGTGAATTTCATAGCAGGAATTGCACCTTGCATCATTGTACTCATATCCACGCCCATATTTGGCATTCCACTCATACCACCCATACTTCCGCTAGTGGTAATTTCGTCTATTTGGGTAGCAGAAAAACGGTAAATTGTGCCTTCTTTCCATTGATAAGCAAGTTGTTGAGCGTTTGCATAGTGCGTACAAACTGTAAAAAGTAAGAAAAGTAATATTTTAAAGTTCATAAAAAATTGGTTTTTTGGTTGAAAAAAATTCAGGGAATTTAGAATTGTAAAATGGAATTGGCAATTAGTGTGCCAATTTTGTCTGGTGATATTTATTTTTTATCTTCTTGATTTAATTTTTGTTCTATTTCATCATAAATAGCATTTCCTATTATTTTTGCAAAAGTTTCTATTTCAGAAGTTGTAGGCAATTGATGATATAACTTTTTGATAATGTGATTTTTATCTTTAAAAGAAATTGTATAAAAATATTCCTCAAAAGCAAAATCAACACGAATATCAACATCAAAAGCGTTAGTTCCAGCTTTTTTGAAACCTTTGAATCTTAAATTAAGAAATATAGCATAAATGTCACTTATTGCTATTTTAGCCTGCCATATTTCTATTTCCTCGTATCTTTTGGTAAAATCAAGATGAATATCATTATCTATATTAGCCTTAATGGATATTTCAGTAAAAAAATCCCTAAATTTATCAACTACTTCTGCTGTTTTATATATGAAAGAATTGAGGTTATCATTTATCATTACCACGTTGATAAGATTTGCCACAATCTCTTGCGTTCTTTTCGTTGCTTCTTCTTGCGTTTGCAGGCTGATTTTGAGCAATGCTAATTTTTTATCCAAATCATCTTCTTCATCAATATTTTTGCCTTGAATAGCATTATTTATAAGCTCCAAAGACTCATAAAGCAAATCCAACATAAAGCCAAAATACAAATTTTTATCACCATTATAACATTGAATATCAGCTAAATACTTAAAATAAATATCTCTTTTACCTGTTTTTATGATAATGGGCGGATAGCCAAAAGCTACCAAAATAATATTCATCAAAATACGCCCAGTTCTGCCGTTTCCGTCATAAAAAGGGTGAATATTTACATAGCGCAAATGAAACTCAAAAGCAAGCAACGCAGGATTTAAGGCTGCTTTTTGATTACTTTTAATTTTGTCTATTTCTGTATTAAGCCAATTTGTAAGGTTGTGCATAGCGTCTTTTACCTCACTAACAGGCACAAAAGTGAATTTTTCACCTCTATAATTCATAACCTCATTATTTAATATTTTCCATTTCCCTATTTTGTTTTGATTTTCTGGATTTTCTTCATACATAATGGCTTTGTGGAGTTCTAATATTCTTTTTTCAGAGATATTTACCTCACCTTTTGCCATTTTTAAGACATCTAAAACCATATTGTCGTGTCCGCTCATCTCAAAAACATCTTTTAAAGGCTTTCCCTGCACATCTATAATGCCTATCATCACGTTGCGAGTTTCATCTTTGGTGAGCGTGCCACCTTCCATTTTATTGGAATGATAATTCCACTCTAAACGGAATTTATAGTTAATTTTTTTGAGAATATCAACAGGAATTTTCCCAAAAGCATCTATTTGCGCTTTCAGAGTATCAATTTTTGTTATTTTGTCTTCTGTTGTCATTGTGTTTTTATTGATTAAAAATACCAAAAAAATACGTTGTAAATATTTCACAACGTATTTCTATGGTTTTTACATTAGTCTAAAATTGATTGTCATTCCAAAATGCTCTTAAAACTTTTCTATCATCAAAATCATATTTAATTCCGTTGATTTCTTGGTAAGTTTCGTGTCCTTTTCCTGCTACGAGAATAATATCATTTTTTGTAGCTATTTTTGTGGCATGTTGTATAGCATCTTTCCTATTTTCAATCACAATAACCTTCTTTTTATCAATAGGAGAGAGGTTTTCTTGCATATCAGCCAAAATCTGCATTGGGTCTTCATCACGAGGATTATCAGAAGTGAGAATAACAATATTACTCATCTGACAAGCTATTTTAGCCATTTCTGGTCTTTTTGTCTTATCCCTATTGCCACCACAACCCACCACCGTAATAATCAGTTGGTTATCTTCTCTCAAATCTTTGATAGTTTGCAACACGTTTTGGAGTGCATCAGGCGTATGCGCATAATCCACAATGGCAGTAGGAGCATTATTTTGATGGTTTTGGTCAAAATTTCCACTTGGAAAAACCTGCTCAAATCTTCCCTGTGCAGGAAGTAGCTTAGAAAGTACTTCTAACACATTTTCTTCTTCCTCACCCAAAAGCATAGCCACACCTAGCGCACCAATCAAATTATATGCATTAAATCTACCAATAAGCCTGCACCAAACCTGTTTTTGGTTGATTTCTAGTTGCATTCCTTGCAAAGTATTATCCATTAGTTTTGCCTTAAAATCCGCCATATTATACAAACCAAAGCTATATTTTTGTGCTTTTGTGTTTTGTAACATTACTGCGCCACGTTTGTCGTCTGCGTTGGTGAGCGCAAAAGCAGTTTTTGGCAAATCATCAAAAAGACGTTTTTTAGCTTTGATATATTCATCAAAAGTCTTATGAAAATCCAAATGGTCGTGGGTAATATTCGTAAAAACTGCTCCAGCAAACGTAATTCCAGCTATTCTGCGTTGCACAATGGCGTGAGAACTTGCCTCCATAAAGCAATGCGTACAACCTGCAGCCACCATTTTAGCAAGCAACGCATTGAGTTGTGGCGCATCTGGGGTGGTATGTGTCGCAAAAATCACCTCTTCATTGATTTGATTTTGTATGGTAGAAAGCAAACCTGTACTATAACCAAGTTCTCTAAAAAGGTTGAAAAGTAGTGTTACGGAGGTTGTTTTGCCGTTTGTACCAGTAACTGCCACAAGTTTTAGTTTTTCAGAAGGATTATCATAAAAGTTAGCAGCAACTACGCCCAATGCTTCTGCGCTATCTTGCACTTGTATATATGTAATTTGTTGATTATCAGCAAAATCAGCTGGTAAATCTTCACAAATAATAGCAGTTGCGCCAAGTGCTATGGCTTTTGAAATATAGGCGTGTCCGTCTGTTTGTGTGCCACGAGTAGCCACAAAAAGGCTATTTTTCTGCACTTGCCTAGAATCTTGACAAATACTAGAAATATCCATTTCTGTATTTGAGAGAGAGTTTTTTGGAGAAATTTTTTGGAGAATTTCTGAAAGAGATTTCATTAAATAATGGTGAGTTGTGAGTAACTTTGTTGCAATGATAGATGAATATTAGGAAAAATGGGCTTATTAGTGTATTTTTGTTTTCCGCAAAACCATAATACAAGTGGAAACCACTCAAATAAGCACACACAAAGATACATATTTTGAATGAAAGTAAAAATTATGTACTTTTGAATTTTAAAACTTATTTTATTGATGACACTTCAAAAACCAACAGCAAGGAAACATACAACAACCACAAACAATAATATTTTAATTTTTATAATTTCTCAACCCGACAAAAAATGAAAAATATTTTTAAAAGCTTCTCTTTTATCTTTGCCTTTCTTGTGTGTATGAGCAACAACACACAAGCGCAAGTGGTTAAGAGCATAGAAGAAATGACAGACAGAATTGATAGTTTGGATTTATCACGCCAAGAACTAACAGAGATTCCTAAAGAAGTATTTCAATTCAAAAATCTGAAATATCTAAATCTGGTTGAAAACCAAATCACTACTTTACCAAAAGAAATAATAGAACTTAAAAATTTGACATATTTGAATTTAAGTAACAACAAACTTAAAACTTCATTCAAAGAAATATTGGAACTTAAAAGTTTGACTTATTTGGATTTGAGCGGAAATGAACTCACCACTTTACCCAAAGAAATAGGAAATCTCATAAACCTAACAACTTTGTTTTTGAGCGAAAACGAACTTACCACTTTACCAAAAGAAATAATAGAACTTAGAAACTTAACAGATTTCTATCTGTACTCTAATAAACTTACTTTTTTGCCAAAAGAAATAGGAGAACTTAAAAATCTAACATATCTGGATTTAAGATTTAATCAACTTATTTCTTTGCCAAAAGAAATAAAAAATCTAAAGAAAATAATAAATCTAGGATTAACTGAGAATAAACTAGCATCTTTTCCCAAAGAAATATTATCACTTAAAACGCTAACACATTTGAGTTTGGGGGAAAACCAACTCACGATTTTACCCAAAGAAATAGGAGAGTTTAAAAACCTAACAGAATTGAGTTTATCTACAAATCAACTTAAGACTTTACCCAAAGAAATAACAAAATTGAAAAACTTAAAAACATTATATTTAGGTGCTAATCCTATTTCTGCAACTGAAAAAGAGAAAATCAAAAAAATGCTACCCAATTGTAGGATAATTTTTTAAAATAAAATGGAGCAGGGTTTTAATACATTGTTCCGAGTTTCCGTAAGCACGGCTTACGGCTATTATTGTTAAATCCTTTCAGGATTTTAATACAAAAAATAAAAAAACTGCAAACAAAACCCTGAAAGGGTTAAATATTCATAGCCGTAAGTCGTACTTACGGAAACTCGTAACAAGAAACCCGTAACAAAACTACAAACAAAAAACCACCTCAAAAATGATTCCTTTTACTCACCTACATTGCCACACACAATTTTCTTTGCTAGATGGTGCCGCAAGCATCAAGGGCATTATGGCGAAAGCTAAAAAAGATGGAATGAAAGCTGTTGCACTCACAGACCACGGAAATATGTTTGGAGCGTTTGCCTTTGTGGCAGAAGCTAATAATCAAGGCATTAAGCCTATTGTGGGGTGCGAGTTTTACGTTGTCAAAGACCGGTTTCATAAGACTTTCAAAAAAGGTGAAAAAGATAAACGCTATCATCAGCTACTTCTTGCCAAAAATATTGAAGGTTACCAAAACCTCTCAAAACTATGTTCTTTAGGTTTTATTGATGGTTTGTGGTCAAAATTCCCTCGTATTGACAAAGAACTTATTTTAAAGCATCATAAAGGACTAATTGCCACTTCTTGTTGCATTGGGGCGGAAATTCCGCAGGCTATTATGTACGAAGGTGAAGAAAAAGCAGAAGAACTTTTAAAATGGTGGCTTGATGTTTTTGGTGAAGATTTTTATATTGAAATTCAAAGGCATAACTTGCTCAATATCAATGAAAATGGAATGTCGCAAGAAGATGTAAACCAGACGTTGATGCGTTTTGCACAGAAATATAACATCAAAGTTATTGCTACAAATGACTCTCATTACGTAGAAGAAACGGACTCAAACGCTCACGACATCTTGCTTTGCCTTAATACAGGTGCAAAACAGTCAACACCCAAAGTAAATTATGAAGAAAGCATAAAAGGGCGTTTTGCGTTTCCAAACAATGAATTTTACTTCAAAACACAACAAGAAATGAACACGCTTTTTAAAGATGTGCCATTTTCTATTGATAATACAAACGAAATTTACGACAAAATAGAGAAAATAAACCTCAAAAGGGACGTTTTGATGCCTAATTTTCCCTTGCCTGCAGGTTTTGATACACAATTTGATTTTCTAAAATACCTTACTTTTGAGGGTGCAAAGAAAAAATACAAAGATGTTACACCAGAAGTAGAGGAAAGATTAAACTTTGAACTCTCCGTAATGGGCAAAATGGGCTTTGAGGGCTACTTTTTGATTGTTCAAGATTTTATTAACGCCTCTCGTAATATGGGCGTGGCAGTTGGTCCTGGGCGTGGAAGTGCTGCAGGAAGTGCCGTAGCGTATTGTATTGGCATCACAAACATTGACCCAATCAAATATAACCTACTTTTTGAGCGTTTCCTTAATCCAGAGAGGGTTTCTATGCCTGATATTGATACTGATTTTGATGACGTGGGCAGACAACGTGTTATTGATTATGTTGTTGAGAAATATACCAGAAATCAAGTAGCGCAAATCATCACTTATGGCACTATGGCGGCAAAATCTGCCATTAAAGGCGTGGGAAGAGTACTAGAACTCCCGCTTAATGAGACTACTAAGCTCACAAAACTTATTTCAGACAAACCTGGAACACAACTCAAAAACGAATACGAGAAAGAGGAGATAAAAGATATTCTTAAAGGCACGGATTTGCGGGCTACGGTGCTGCGTGAGGCACTTATTTTAGAAGGCTCTGTAAGTCATAGGGGCGTACACGCTGCAGGCATCATTATTGCGCCTGACGACATCACCAATTATATACCTGTTTGCACCTCAACAGAATCTAATTTGCTCGTTACGCAGTTTGATGGCAAGGTCGTTGAGTATGCGGGAATGCTCAAAATGGACTTTTTAGGACTAAAAACACTTACAATCATTGCTGATGCCGTTATTCTTATCAAAAAGAATAAAAATATTGATATTGATGTTGATAATATCCCAGAAAATGACCCAAAAACCTACGAACTTTATCAAAAAGGGGACACCGTTGGTACTTTTCAGTTTGAGTCTGAGGGTATGCAGATGTATCTTAAACAACTGAAGCCCACAAATATAGAAGATTTGATTGCAATGAATGCTTTGTACCGTCCTGGTCCTATGGATTTCATTCCGACTTATATTGATAGGAAACACGGAAAAGAAAAAACGGAATATCCTCACCCACTGCTTGAAAATTTGCTTGCTCCGACCTTTGGAATTATGGTTTATCAGGAGCAAATTATGCAAACAGCGCAGATAATTGCAGGTTATAGCTTGGGTGGAGCTGACCTGCTTAGGCGTGCAATGGGTAAGAAGGACAAAGATCAAATGGCAAAGGAACGTGTTAAGTTTGTGGAGGGCGCAAAGCGTGTCAATGAGATTGATAAAAAGAAAGCAGACGAGATATTTGATGTTATGGAGCGTTTTGCAGAGTATGGTTTCAACCGTTCTCACTCTGCAGCGTATTCCGTTGTTGCTTACCAGACCGCTTATCTTAAAGCGAACTTTCCTGCAGAGTATATGTCATCTGTGCTTACACATAATATAGGCAAAATTGATAAGATTATGATATTTTTGGCTGAATGTAAGGCGCAAAATATAGCTGTTTTGGGTCCAGATGTCAATGAAAGCTACGAAAAGTTTGATGTGAACAAAGATGGAAAGATACGTTTTGGCTTAGGTGCTATAAAAGGCTCAGGAGGAGCACCAGCAGGTGCAATCATTGCAGAAAGGGACAAAAACGGAGTGTTTAAAAGCATTTATGAATTTGTAGAAAGAGTTAATTTATCTACTGTAAACAAGAAAACATTAGAAAGTTTGGCGCAAGCAGGCGGTTTTGACAGTTTTGAAAACGTAAAAAGAGAACAATATTTTGCAGAAGAAAACGGAAGTAGTTATATTGAGAAGATAGTGCGTTATGGGCAAGCTATGCAAGCAGAAAAAAACAACGCTCAACACTCTCTTTTTGGCGGTGGAGGTGATAATAACGTGCTTATTGCTCACCCAAAGCTACCAACTTATGTAGCGTGGACAAATATGGAAACCCTCAACAAGGAAAAAGATGTTGTAGGCTTTTACATTACGGGGCATCCGCTAGACCAATACCGTATTGAGATGCAAAATTTTGTTACTTGCAAGATGTCGGCACTAGAAGACTATAAAAACAAAGAAGTTTTCTTAGGCGGAATAGTAAGTGAGATGCAACAACGCACTTCAAAGACTGGTACTCCTTTTCTTTTGTTTAAAGTTGATGATTATGACAGTAGCGCACAGTTTGC
>JAYVHJ010000086.1:0-2348 GCA_043771315.1 Raineyaceae bacterium | reverse complement strand
ATTTGATTTTGGTTTCTGCATCTGCCAGTTTTTTGCGTTCATTTTCAATGATTTCGGGCTTGGCATTGGCAACAAATTTCTCATTAGAAAGTTTTTTCAAAACGCTTTCTTTGAAACCTTTTTGGTATTCCAAATCCTTTTTAATTTGCTCCAAATCAATTTTCACATCTATTTGAGCAAAAAAATCATCTGTCGTTACCAAAAATTTCATACCTGTAGCTGCTTGTGTATTCGCATACGTGAGCGTGGTACTCGTGAGTTTTTGGAGAATATGATGCCATTTCTCGTAAATCAGCGTGTTTTTTTCTGTTTTGATAATAATATCAAAATTAGCTTTTGGTGCAAGTCCGTTGGCATTGCGTACATTACGTATCTCCGTAACTGCATCAAAAATAAGACTAGCATCAGCTAAAATAGCTTTATCAAATTCCTTGATTTCTGGGTAATTAGCTACGCAAATACTTTCATTTTCTTTTCTTTCAGAAATATTTTGCCACACTTCCTCCGTAATAAAGGGCATAAAAGGGTGCAAAACTCGCAAAAGATTATCCAAAAAGCCTATAGCCTGCTCATAAGTAGCTTTATCAAGTGGTTTTTCGTATTCTGGTTTGATAATTTCCAAATAATAAGCGCAAAAGTCGTCCCAAAATAGCTTATAAATAGTTTGTAAAGCCTCTGACATACGGTATTTTGTGTAGTGGTCTTCTATTTCTGCTACTCTTTCAGAAAATCTTGCATCTAACCATTTTGCACCAAGAATATTTATTGTTGGCTGTGCTAGAATAGTATTATCAACAACTTCAAACTGTTTCAAAAGTCTAAAAGCATTCCAAATTTTATTAGCAAAATTGCGCCCTTGTTCACATAATTTGGAGTCGTGAGAGTTTGCAGCCAATGCAAAAGCATCAATATCTTCTTGTTTTGATGATTTTGGTACATCAGTATCAAACATCAAATCATTTCCTGCACCACTATTGAAAAGCACGCCAAAACGCACACCATCAGCACTATACATTTCCATTAGGCGCAAGGCATCAGGAGAATTGCCAAGTTGCTTAGACATTTTTCTGCCTAGTTTGTCCCTAATCAAGCCCGTAAAATAAACATCTTTAAATGGCATTTCCTGCTTAAATTCGTAGCCTGCCATTATCATACGTGCCACCCAAAAGAAGATAATATCAAAACCCGTAACCAAAACATTGGTTGGATAATAATACTTAATATCTTCATTATCAGGGTTTTTAAATCCGTCAAAAACAGAAATAGGCCACAACCACGAGCTAAACCACGTATCCAAAACATCTTCATCTTGTCTTAAATCATTGATATTATAAAGTTTTGGAATTCCAATTTCAGGAATATTTCCTCTTTCGTATGCTTGCACATAGCCTGAAATGTCTGTAATGCCATTATTAGCAATCAATAAGGCTTCTTCTTTGGTTTTAGCAATGATAAGCTCACCATTTGGAAGATAATATGCAGGAATTTGTTGTCCCCACCACAACTGACGAGAAATACACCAATCTTTTGGATTATCTAGCCACGAGCGGTACATATTTTTAAACTTATCAGGGAAAAAACGGATAGCATCATTCATTACGTTTTCTAACGCAGGTTTTGCAATATCTTCCATTTTCAGCCACCATTGCATAGAAAGTTTAGGCTCAATAACTGCTCCAGTACGTTCAGAAGTGCCTACTTGGTTTTTATATTCTTCCACTTTCTCTACCTGACCAAGTGCCTCCAAATCTTTTACTATCTCTTTTCTTACAAAAAAACGGTCTTTTCCAACGTATTTAGCTATTCCTACGTTTTCAGACATAGTACCATCATCAGAAATAGTGTCTATTACAGCTAAATTGAACTTCTGCCCAAGCGCATAGTCATTTACGTCATGTGCAGGCGTAACTTTAAGCGCACCAGTTCCAAATTCAATATCAATATAATCATCAAAAACAACAGGTACAAGCCTATTCACCAGCGGAATAATCACTTTTTTACCTTTGAGATGCGTATAACGGGCATCATTTGGATTTACGCAAACGCCTGTATCACCAGGAATAGTTTCTGGGCGCACCGTTGCAATAGTAATAAAATCCGTTGTAGCATTTCCGTTGTCGTCTGCAATGAAATATTTTATATACACCATTTTAGACTGACTTTCTTTAAAGATTACTTCTTCGTCAGAAAGAGCAGTTTTGCCTTGTGGGTCCCAGTTTACCATTCTCACACCTCTATAAATTAGCCCTTTTTTGTGGAGATGAATAAAGCTATCCAAAACGGCATCAGAAAGGTCTTTTTCCATTGTGAAACGGGTTCTATCCCAATCACAAGATGCTCCCAATTTC
>JAYVHJ010000085.1:0-5476 GCA_043771315.1 Raineyaceae bacterium | reverse complement strand
GCAATGAAATAGCTCCAACTGGTGGCTATGCCATAAGAGCGCAAGGAAGTGCAATAAATACTATCAATATTAGTGGTTTAGGTAGTATTATTACGGCTAGCAACACCAATGCTAGTGGTTCTTTGACTGATGCCGTTTTCAAACTTATTGGAGCAGACTATGTAACCATAGAAAACTTCGTCATACAAGAAAATTTCAGCAATACCAATATCACAGTTGCTACCAACAATATGACAGAATGGGGTATAGCTCTTTTATATGCAACCACAACAAACGGCGCACAAAATAATACTATTCAAAACAATATTATTTCCCTTAATAGAAGCTATAGAAATAGTTTTGGGATTTATAGTAATGTCAGACACTCTGCTACAAATGCCACAACTACTGCTGATATTGCTAGTCCTTTTGGTGCAAACAGCAATAATAGTGTATTAAGTAATGCAATCTCTAATGTGAACGCTGGAATTACGCTTATTGGCTCTGTAATTGATGCTAATATGGATACAGGTAACAATATTGGTGGTATAAGTGCCGCTACCGCTAACAATATTGCTGATTGGGGCGGTGCAAGCGCAGCATCTATCTTTGTATCTAATAGTGCCTCTTCTTATTGCATCTTCCTTAATCATCAAACTAATTCTAATGTTGCTAATAACTTTATTACAAGTGCTTTGGTGAGTGGTACTGCTGTTCAATTTACTGGAATACTGCAAACTTTTTCTAGTTCAACGCCTGCAACAAGTATGACTAATGTTATTTCTTATAATCAAATTACAATGAGTAGTGCTTTTACGAGTGGAAATTTAACGCATATTCTTACAGACTCTGACGGCGTTAATATTACGCTCAATATGACTAATAATCAACTGCTGAATAGTAGTCTTAGCGGTGTAGGAACTACATCAGGTATAACAGGCATCAATAATGATGGTACTGTAGGTACTTTACGTATCAATAATAATACTATTCGTGGCTGGACTTCTACTGCAACTAGTGGTGCTTTTCTTGGGTTGAGCAATGCAGGTTTTGTAAACACACTTACACAAATAAATAACAATATTATTGGTACTGCAGCTAGCTCTGCTGTTACTTTTAGTGTTGCTACAAGTGCTACTATTGATGTTATTGCTAATAATTTTGGTGATGTTAATGCTAGTTCAATCATTACTAATAATAGTATTAGAGGAATTATACAAAATATTTCTGGTACTGGCGCACACACATACATTAAAGCTACTGCTTTCGTAGCAGGGTCTATTGTATCTAACAATACATTCATCAATATTACTGCTAATACTACTGGAAATGTTACTTTTATTGACCATAATAGCACAATAAGTCCTTCAGGTACACAATCAATTAGCAGTAATAAAGTTATAACTGCATTTTCTAAGGTTGCAGGTGGTGGAACTGTTGCTTTTACGTATTCAAATGGAGCTTCACCTACTGGAAGTACAAGTGCAATTACTGATAATACCTTTTCTAACATTACAGTTACTGGTGCAACCATTGTATATGGCATTCAGAACACTGATGGCACGAGTACAACTGCACCAAACCGTACTGTTACACATAATATTTTCAATAATTGGAGTGGTGGTACTGGTAATTATACTGCAATGTCATTTCTTAATAATGGAACTAATACTAACATTAACTTAAATATTATTTCTAACTTTAATACCTCTGGAAATATTGCTGGAATTGTCGTAGGAGGTGGTTTTGGCGGTGGAAACCCTCTTACAGTTGCTCGTAATACTGTTACTGCTTTAACTTCTACGGCTGCTGGCATAACTGGTATTCTTTGCTTTAGTCCTTCTCCTATTACTAATATATTTGAAAATGCTATTACAGGGCTTCTTAGTAATGGTGGGGCTGGTGGAACTGATGGTATGTCTGTTAGTGGTGGTGCAGTCATAAATATTTATAAAAACAAGATAGGGAATATTCAAAATAGTGCAATAACTGGTACTGCTGATGGGCTTAGTATCTATGGCGGGGGAGCTGTGAATGCTAATAATAACCTTATTGGTGATTTGCGCACACCTGTAGCTTCTAGTACTACACTATCTATTAAAGGAATTAACATTATCTCTACTACCACTTCTAGTACAGTTAATATTTCTTTCAATACGGTCTATCTAGCGGCTACTTCTAGTGGCGCAACTTTTAACACAACTGCTATTTATCACACTACAAACGCTACTGCCACAACGGCAAGCCTTGTGATGAGAAGTAATAACTTTGTAAACAATTCTACACCCAATGGTACTGGTTCTGCAGTAGCTTATAGACGTTCTAATACTGTTTTAACCAATTTCTCCACCACTTCAAATAGAAATAATCTTTTTGCTCCTACTATTTTCTTTGATGGTACAAGCTTTAGACCTACACTTACTATCTATAAATCTCACGTAAACCCCGCTGATGCTAATTCTATTTCTACTAATCCTACTTTTTTGAGTACAAACGTCAATAGTCCTAGCTTTTTGCATATCAATACTGCAACGGCAACTACTTTGGAGAGTGCAGGAATGGCTACTGGTGGTATTTCTGCTGATTATGATGCTGATATTCGTCAAGGGAATG
Organism: Raineyaceae bacterium; assembly: GCA_043771315.1. GTDB lineage: Bacteria > Bacteroidota > Bacteroidia > Cytophagales > Thermonemataceae > JANYGM01. The sequence continues at coordinate 2,884 of JAYVHJ010000085.1, read as the reverse complement.
CTGGTTATATTGGTACGGGTACTGCTCCTGATATTGGTGCAGATGAATTTGATGCTGCTAGCACTTGTCCAACTATTACATTTGGAAATACAACTACTATTTCTCCTAATGCCATTATTGGAACTGCTTATACACTTAATGGAGGTGCTACAGCAAGTGTTGGAACACTCAATTATAGTATTTCACCTGCTTTGCCAAGCGGTTTAACTTTCAATACAACAACTGGTTTGATAAGTGGTACGCATAATATTGCTGTAGCAAGTGCTACATATACTGTTACGGCTTTTACGTCTGGCACTTGTAGTGCTACACAAGCCTATACGTTTGCAGTAGTTTGTCCCACAGTTACTTTTAACAATACTGTTGCTACAAATGGAACTATTGGGACAGCATTGATTTTAGATGCAAGTGCAAATAGTGCCGTTTCTTATACTGTAACACCTGTTTTACCTACTGGTTTAAGTATCAATGCAACAAATGGTACAATAAGTGGCACACCAACAACTGCAACGGCTTCTACAACCTATACCGTAACCGCTATACAAAGTGTTGTGGCTTGTAATGTTACTCAAACTTATACTTTTGCTATCAATGCTGCTCCTTGCCCAACTATTGCCTTTGGAAATACTACTATTATCTCTCCTAATGCTATTGTTGGAACTGTTTATACTTTAAATGGAGGTGCTACAACTACATCTGGAACACTTACATATTCAGTTACACCTGCTTTACCTGCTAATTTAAGCCTTAATACTGCAACTGGAGTTATTAGTGGTACACCAAACGCTACTGCAACATCTGCTACTTATGTTGTAAGGGCTGAAACGTCTGTTACTTGTTTTGTTACACAAAGTTATACTTTTGCTGTAAATTGTCCAATTATAACTTTTACTAATACAACTGCTACAAATGGAACTGTTGGAACAGTATTTAGTCTAAATACAAATGCAAGTAGTGCGGTTTCTTATACTGTAATGCCTACTTTACCTACTGGTTTAAGTATCAATGCAACAAATGGTACAATAAGTGGCACGCCAACAACTGCAACGGCTTCTACAACTTATACCGTAACCGCTATACAAAGTGTTGTGGCTTGTAATGTTACTCAAACTTATACTTTCGCTATCAACGCTGCTCCTTGCCCAACTATTGCCTTTGGAAATACTACTGTTATCTCTCCTAATGCCATTATTGGAACTGTTTATACTTTAAATGGAGGTGGTACAGCTACATCTGGAACGCTTACATACTCTGTTACACCTGCTTTACCTGCTAATTTAAGTCTTAATACTGCAACTGGAGTTATTAGTGGTACACCAAATGCTACTGCAACATCTGCTACTTATGTTGTAAGGGCTCAAACGTCTGTTACTTGTTTTGCTACACAAAGTTATACTTTTGCTGTAAATTGTCCAACTATAACATTTACTAATACAACTGCTACAAATGGAACTGTTGGAACTGCATTTAGTCTAAATGCAAGTGCAAGTAGTGCCGTTTCTTATACCGTAACGCCTACTTTACCTACTGGTTTAAGTATTAATGCAACAAATGGTACAATAAGTGGCACGCCAACAACTGCAACTGCTTCTACAACTTATACCGTAACTGCTGTACAAAGTGTTGTGGCTTGTAATGTTATTCAAACTTATACTTTCGCTATCAATGGTATTTCTTGTCCTACTATTGTTTTTACTAATACTAGTGCAACTAATGCGACTGTCGGAGTAGCTTATAATCTCAATGCAAGTGCCACAGCAACGTTTGGGACAGTTAGTTATAGTATCTTTCCTGCTCTTCCTGCTGATCTTTTGTTTAGTGTTACAACTGGTTTAATTAGTGGTAACCCTAGTGTTGCAACTGTATCAACTACATATACAGTTACAGCTAGTACATCAATTACTTGTAATACTATTCAGACTTATACGTTTGCGGTTGTTAATGCTGTCAGTTGCCCTATTATTACATTTGAAAGTGATATTGCTACTAACGGAACGGTTGGAAACGCTTACAACTTAAATGTAAGTGCTACAACTACATTTGGAACTCTTAATTATAGTGTTTCTCCTACTTTACCTACTGGTTTAAGTCTTAATACTTCAACTGGAAACATCAGCGGAATACCTACAAGCATTACGAACTCAAATAGTTATGTTGTAACTGCAACTACAAGTGTTGGATGTAACAATACAAAGACTTATATCTTTGAAATTATTGCTAATGCAGTTACGGCTATTGATAGTAGTTTAGCTAATAGCATTAAAATCTTTCCAAATCCTAGTATAGGTAATTTCAATGTTGATTTTGGTACAATAAATATGGCTAAATCTTCTGTATCTGTTTATGATGCACAAGGTAAAGTTGTATTTACTTCTGAAAACAACAGTAATTTGATGACTATTTCTCTTCATAAGTTTGCTAATGGTATTTACTTGTTAGAAGTAAAAACTGAAAATGGTAGAATTACTAAGAGATTAGCTAAACAATAAATAACAACATCAATAAAGACTGATTACCTTTATTGATGAAAGATTAGGATAACAAAAAGCACTCTTTAAACCTTAGGTTTGAAGAGTGCTTTTTGTTGTAGCAACGCATTAACCACAAGAAATAAAAGAAAGACAAATACAACTTATTGTATTTGTCCTTTTTTCATTCATAACAAATAAAAAACAAAAAGATATGTTATCTTTGCACTTAATATTACCAAACCAACCTCTTTTGGTATTCTTTCTCTAATGAAATCTTGCAATATTTTACAAATAATAACTATTATGAAGACAAATGATTTTTCACTACTCTCTAAAAAAACAACTTCCACAACAAACACAAGCCTAATGCGTGCTTTTGCGGTGTTTTTCTTTTTACTTTTGGGCTATGGTAG
>JAYVHJ010000084.1:0-10807 GCA_043771315.1 Raineyaceae bacterium | reverse complement strand
AATGGCTCTCTAAGCGCATCTATTCCATCAATAGTAGCATAACTTGCCGTATAAGTAAAAGCTGTAGAAGAAAGTGTATTATTTACAAAATCTACTTTCCAATACCTATTTAGAAGGCAACTAATAGGTTGCACTCCTGCTGCAATAGTTGGAGCAGACAAATCTGTACTTACAACTATATTCACCCCTGCCAAACTAATATTATTGATTCTAAAAGGTTTATAGCCATTTATTTCATCTCCCAGAGGAAAAATAAAATTATAAGTACCAGAAAAAGTTTTCAAAACACCTACACTACCCGTAACAAAACCATTTCCTTGCACGAGTGTTGTAAAAGAATCACTAAAAGTAAGAATTTTCAGCGGATTTTTGATGATACCATCTGTCAAGATAAGCCCAGTTGAAAGTGTCATATTTTCAGTAATATTCAGAATTTTCCCTACACCATTCATTGCAAGTGTGCCTATTGTAACTGTACCTGCAGTAGAAGGATTAAAAGTAAGGTTTTTAGTAATGGTTGTCGTACCTGTATAATTCCCAAATTTTATGTTTACTATTCCGCCTTCTGGTGTAGCATCTACGGCTCTTTGTACGGCTGCATTTGTGGTAGTAGGAATTTCAAAACTAATAGGTGTAATATATGTATTATTATTAACCACATTAACAAAACCAGTTGTACCAAAATCAATTTTATGGTCAATTTTATCTTCCAAAGTAAAAAGTTCTGCAAGTGTCATAATGGCAGGCGTTTTCACGCCTAAACCCAAATCATACAAATTAAAAGCTGTCTGAACATCATCATTATACTCTTTTGTAGCTATTGGAGAAAGTCTAATACATTTTCTTAGGTTAGCATTAAAGGTATTTTCACTTCCCAAGATACCAATATTCACAGTAGCATAATCAGGGCTTGCGCCACCTTTATTTGAATTAAGCAGCTCTACTCCTATCCCAGTATTTGGATTAGCCGCATTAAAAGTATTAGAGCGTATGTTGAGTGTCATACTTTGATAAGGTGCAGTTTGCGTACTTAACCAACCACTATCAGTACGTATATGTGTAAAAGTAGTGGCAGTAACAAAGGTATCAAAACTATTATTAAGTACACTAGAATTTGTACACCCACCTAAATATAAACCCACACCATTATTAAGGGTAGCAATAGTATTATTTTGAAAAAGTGTTGGTGCTTTTAAATTTTCTAATAATGCAGAATGAACATCACCATAAAAAGTATTACCTTCTGCGGGAGTTGCACCCCCTATGGTTGCTATCATATTTTTTATCCAAATACCACGTTGAAACTGCGCAGTAGAAAAGTTTCTTACTATACAATTTTTGATACTAATGGTTTCTGTACCCGTGCCAAATACAGCAAAACCCACACTATTTGTGGCAAGTCCTTGCGTATTAGTAAATGTGACAGCACCTGCAAGTGTTATAAAACAAGAAATATTATTAAAACCCAAACGTGTTTGTGCATTAGCATAAATACCAGCAGGCACAATAGTACTATTTATTTTTAGTGTCAAATCTTTGATACTAACATCATTAGCCGTAATTAAAATAGCCTGATTACAGGCAGTAGCAGGTTCTATCAAAGAACCATTTCCATTTAATATAAGTGGACGACTAATATTAATACATTGTGTATAAGCTGTTACAGAAACATCTAAGACTAACTCCCAATAATTGGTATCAGGTGGAACAGGCACACCATTAACAGCATCTTGTAAAAGTGGGGTTTCTGTAAGCGCAAAAATGACCCTTCTAGTTGGTTGGTAGCCACAAGTAGCGGCATTAGTATCAAGATTACCCGTTTCCAGCCATACCCACGCATTAACAAAAGCCCGCACAAGAGGATTGGGTATAGAAGCAGTAGGAGAAGTAGCTGTCCAACGGTTGGCATTACCATCAATTTTTCCTGTTGGTGCAACTACACCACCAGTAGTTATATCACCTGCAAAATTAGAATCAAAATAATTTTGTAAAATGCTTATCAATGTATGATTAAAACTTATATTTTCTGTCCTTATGGCAACTCTTGCAAATAATAAAAAATTATTTCTGATAATTAGTGTGCCTGATATACCCAATGTAGCATCCGTGCCTGCACCTGCATATACAAGAATAGCACTATTGGCACATCTTTGAAAAGTATTATTTAAAATATTGATAATAGCACAATCTTGCCCTACCACAATTCCATTCTGGCCCATTCCACTTGCCGCAGTTGTTGCACCTATGGTATTACAGTCTATGGTAGCAGTAGAAACAAAATTCATTATCAAAGCTGAACTTAGTCTTTGAAGAAGATTACCAGTAACTGTTAAGCCTATAATATTCCTAATATCAGCAAAAATAGTGGTAGCTAACAAACCAACAGTACGGTTGTTACTTATTTGCCAATTAGTATTAGGTGTAAGGGTGCTTTTAGTGAGAAGCGTTATACTGGCACTTGGTGCACTATGAAAGTTGCTTTTAAAAACAAAGTTGTTTCCTTCTCCAACCACACGCCCGCCAGCCGTAAAACGAAAACCATTTATTATTACATCATTAGCAGCTAGTGTAACCACGCCCGAAATATTAGCCTCTGTAGCAAGCGCAGGACGTGCTACTGATGTAAGTACGTCTTTGTTGGGAGCTTCCAAAATAACAGCTTTATTGATATTGACTGCACTAGCGTAAGTTCCTGCAGCTACTGAAATTACATCATTTGCTACTGCTTGTGTAATGGCATAATTGATAGTAAGACAAGGGCTTCCAGGAAGTGTACACGCTCCAGCATCCAGACCACCTGTAGCAGCTACGTACCTTGTTTGTGCCTTAGCAAAGCCAAAACAAAAACAAAATGTTAGAATAAGATATAAAGATTTCATTTTAAGGTATAATATAGGTATGATGTATGAATACAAGAACAATTTTTTACAAATATAATATTTAATATTAACTTCTAGCTACAAAAAAATCCTTAAAATAATTAAATTATTAAGGATTTTTTTGTTTTCAAAATATGATATTTAATTTTAAGTGATTAGTTAGAATTATTTTGCGCCTTGTATTAATTCACAACTCACAATTCACAACTCACAACTATTTTTTAGTTGATAGAAAGTTTAGTTTGATAGACTTTATCAGCCACTTTCACACGTACTACGTACAAACCTTTGCTTAGGTATTTAGAAGCATCTATGTTTTCTATTTTACCATTATCTGTACTTTGGATTTCTTGTTCAAAAACCTTAGCACCAGTCAAACCATAAACAGAAATAGTAGTCATTTCATTTCTTTCTGGTATATTGATACTGAATTTACCATTATCAGAAGGATTTGGATAAAGAAGCATCTGCCCATCTCCAAGATTTTTTCTGTTTGTAACTGCTATTATTTTAGAGATATTTCTTCTTGTACCATCTTTATCAGTTTGCGCCAAACGGTAATAATTGATGCCAGAAATAGAATTAAAATCATCTAAACCATAAGTATTAATAGTAGTAGGGCTAGTATTAGCGGCTACTGTGCCTATCTCTACAAAACTATCTGCACGCCCATTAGGACTACGAGATACAGTATAAGAAGCCACATCTTTTTCTGATGTTACGACCCAATTTAAACGCACTCTATCATCTACATACTTACCATTAAAATCAATAAGTTCTACTGGTAAAGGAATAAATTTATAAGCTAATGCAAAATCTCCATTTCCTAAGTATGAGAAAAGATCAGAGGTAAAACTTGGTGTACCTCCACTAAAATCAGATGTCCCCCCCAAATCTATCCAAGTACTGCCATTTAGCACAGGTCCAAAACCTCTCTTATCTCCCAAAGAGAAAGTTCTTGATACAGATGTACCTCCACCAAAATCTACCGCAGGCGTTTGTACAATACTAACTTCTACTGTTGCTGCAGCACCATTATCTGTTGCTCCACCGTAATTAGCAACTGTTGCAGGTGCTAGTGGTGGTGGCAGTGTTTGTTCTAATGGATTGAAAACCAACTCTATATTACCATAATCAAAATCAGCCCTGTATTTGTCAGCTGTATCTGCTATTCCAGGAGATAATTCATTAATAGGAAAATTGATATTTTTCACGTTCCAATAACAACGCTGACCAATAGCATTAAATTGTGGAGGCAAAACACGAGCATTAGGTGTAGTAGTTGGCGGACCCACCAACTGCGTAATTGAAATAGCAGTACTAATACTTCTTGTTAGTGTAACTCTAAAACCTACGTTAGCCACATATCCAGCTACACCAGGCGCACCCACATCACCAATAGGATAAGTACGGAAAATGGCTGCTGCATTTGTATTAAATATACGAGCTACTGGACCAATCACATAACTGTTAGGATTTGCCGCACCCGCAGAGCCACCACCATCAATAATAAGTTCTCTATTGGTACTTGCCACTACATTTCCTGTTGTGAAAGTTATCTCTCCTGTACCATTTATACCCGAAATAAATACACGACTATTAAGTATAACACTAGTTCCTATTGTTTTCTTTATCTCAACATCATTAAAATTTTCTGGTTGTCTTACTGTTGCACTTCCATTTACTGTAAATGGATAAAAGAAATTTCTCACAACAGTTTGGTTAGTCGTACCAGTAAATCTTATTGTACCTGCTGTTGGTTCAAAAATACCATTATTTGTCCAATTCCCCTTAATATCAATAGTAAAGTTACCATTATTAGCACTTAAAAGTCCATTAACAGAACTATTATTGATAGAAAGGTTACTTTGTACATACATATTACTATTCAAATCTGTACGAGGTCCTATAAAAGTAACATTATGGAAAGCATTAAATTTAGTAAAAATTACATCCGTAGAACTTGCGCTACCATTATAAATGGCTCGTCCAAAATCTCTATTAAAGTTTACTATTGCACCACCATTCAAGTATGTAGTAGGAAAGCCTACAAGTGTAGAACTTTGGATAGTACCTACTCCAACTATAATATTAGCGGCAGCTACCGCAGTACCATCTGGATCATTTACATTACCATTAAGAAAACGTCCCTCATTACTCCAGCTTTTACCTACATTTAGTTGCGCACTTGCATTAGCTATAATCAAGATAGCATCATTGATACTTGTAGAAGGATTTACACCTTTATTTCTTATAATGGTCAATGCTTCTTCTGCTTGCACTATTGGTGCATTGACGGCAGTACCTACCTGCAATATGATACGTCTGTTGTTAATACCACCAGGCGTTATACCTGCTTGAGATATTTTAATAGATTTTACATTAATACTATTTGTAATGATAACTTTATAATCCAAATTGTTAGCAACGCCTCCTTCAAAATTACGTCTATCCAAAACAACATTATCTGTAGCAGTTGGAACAGTAGCTGGAAACCAATTTAATGCATTATGCCAATCTGTACTTGTTGCCCTTATTGCTTCATTAGCAGCAGTAACGACTCCTAAAGTAGCCGCTGCACCAGTCCAAGCAATAATAGCTGGCTCAACCCAACGGATACAGTTCCCAACATTTGCAAGGTCTGTACTAGTTGTAAAATCAGCATCAAAATCTTCTCCTGCATAACCACCAATAGCCAAATTAAAGATTAGTTTATTATCAGTAGCTGCTGGAGCTGCATTAAAAGTTCCTTTTGCTTGTACATTCACCCAAGCAACATTAGAAGATGCTCCTGCTAATGGGGAAGGAAAGTTAGCATTTTCTATATACAATGTACTTGCTGGATAAGAAGCTAAAGCTACATTGATACCTGCCCCATAATTAGGGAAAGCCGTATTATGCACTTTAAGCAAAGTTGGAGTAGGTAGAAGAAGTGTTGGATTTGTACCATTTGTAAAAGTACAATTACTAAAACATCTTTCATCTCTTGAAACACCAACTACATCACCAACCGCTACTGTGTTAAACAAAGAAGGAGTACCATTACCATTTGCATCAAAATCTAAAGCACGAGAAGTATTTGCAGTTGCCAAATTGACACCATCAGCATCCATAAACTCAAAAGTATAAAAACGAGCCCTAATAAATCCTTGTACTGTAAAAGCAAAACGAGCATCTGGGAAACCTGTACTACCATATCTTGTAATAAATGAAGATGTATTTGAAGCTCCAACTGCTACTAATAAGCCACCGTTTTCTACGAAAAAAGTACGAGAATTAGCTGTAGCTGCATCTATTTCTAATTTTACACCTGGTGTAAGATTCAATATTCCACCAGTTGCAATACGTAAAATATTTATTCCTGCAGATGCAGTAGGTGAGAAAAACCTCAATGTTGTATTGTTAGAAGAGTTTACTCTTCTATTATTTTGAATAACCGTTCCTTCTTCTAAAGCACCAACATTTCCACCAGCACCAGAGGTAATAAAATTATCTAGTAAATTATATTGTACCAAAGTAGTAGCCACTACACTATTACTAGCACCAGCACCAGGTGCATAAACATTATTACCACCTATACCAAAAGTAGTAGCTAGTGATCCCCAAGGAATACTACCATTTAAGAAGGTAACAGGTGGAAGAGCCGCTCCACCAGTAGTAATAGTTCTCGTAGCCGCTCCTAATGTTGTATTGATGGGAGTAAAGAATATTCTTCTTCCACCATTTACATCTTCACCTACTAATCCTTTATTTGTAAAATTTCCGCCAAATACTGCATAAGCACTTATCAAATTTAATGATCCGCCCACTTCCATAGTAAAGTTTCTTTCTACTATAAAGGGAGTTTCAGAAAACATAGTAAGGTCACCAGTTGTAATAGTAGCATCAAATTTGACGGGCATAGCTGTTGCATTTCCCTGAAAAATCACACCACCACCTTCAGAACCAACTATCTGCACATTAGAAGAATTAAATAAGACCTTATTGATGACCAAATTAGAGATGTCCCTTGCTCCCTCTAAACGTACTTGCTGTATGCTATTCGTGATTAAACGTAATAAAGAAAAATCATTTGATCTTATGTATTGTCCACCAAAGTAGAAAGCCAAATTACCACCAAGTTCAAACACGCCAGATGTACCTACTGCCGCTGGAGTACCAGTATATCTAATACCAGTATTAGCACTACCACCAATTCCAATAGCATCATTTTCTACTCTTAGTATTTTATTATCTATATCTACTGTTTTATCAACCATAGCGCCCACTCCCCCCATCGTACCATTTAATCCTGGCGTAGTACCCCTTGCACCATTTATCAGTAAGCTTCCCGTAATCCAAACATCAGGAAAACCAACTGTAGGGTTGTCAATATCAACTAATGGAGTCGCTACATTTCCATCATTTGGGATAAATACTTCATAATCTCTGTTTGTTTCTCCCGTTCGTTTATAACGAATAACAAAAATTGTTGTAGGAACGCCACCAATTAAAATAACTTGTGGTTTCACAAAAGCACCAATCACAGGCTGTCCCACATCATAAAGGGGTGCGAGTGGATATGGCGTAACCTCATCAGCTTGGAATACTTCGCCTGCAATCACCTTAGCCCTAATGAAAGCAATATAAGCGGCTCTATTTACTTCCGTTTTTACTGCTCCATTTGCACCTGGTGGAACATTGGGCTGAGTTGCAATAACCGTTTTATCTACCGTCCAATTGGCAAGATTATTCCAACTATTTGTACCAGCCCCGCCTGTCCACCATATCAATTGATTAGCTAAAAATATAACTCTTTCTTCTCCTCCTCCTCTTCCTGTTGTTGTTGGAGTTGCTGCAGGTGATCCTGCAATATAACCACCATCATACACTTCACCCAAAGAACCACCTCTCGCACCCAAGCAACCATAACAATATATAATATTTAATTCATTTACACCATCAGTATTAAAAGCATTATCTTTGTAATCATCAAAGAAATTTACTATATTATAATCACAACCTGCACTAGTACTTCCAGACGAACCGACAAAAGTAACTTCAGAAATATCTAAAGCTTGTCCAGTATTGATAGTAAGTGCCGTGAAACAAGTTGCACCAGCTTGAAAAGAACAAGAACTAAAATCACGCTTTGTATTTCCGCCAGTTGGTATTGGTACTGGAGCATCTGGCGTACCTGCAATTATTACATCTGCATTACCAATGCTTGCACCTTTAAGAATTTTAAATCCACCTTTACTTTGAGTATTTGCTAGTGCCCCAGAGTTACTGTTTACAAAATCATTTAGGAAATTACGGTTTACACCAGCCACCCCATTATTCAGTGCGTTTTGAGCAGTTCCAGTGCCATAATTAAATTGTCTAGCAGTTTGTGCAGCTGGTAAAGTTGGGAAAAACCCATCATTACTAGCACCTTGAAATGCAAAATCCGTATAAGAAGCATTTACTTTTGACCCACTATATGCACACATGCGGTAATAAGTACCAGCTTGTATATCACGTGCCACAGTTACACGTAAGGCAGGAGTACCACCAAAGGTAATTTGTCCACCATCTCTTACTCTCAAAAATGCACCTCTTGCATCTCCACCTGTTGCTATATAAAATGTACTTCCTGCAGATACCAAAAATCTACCAAAAACATCTAAAATATCAGTATTGGTAAGAAGAGCATCATTATTAGATTCATCACCAAAATAAAAATCACGGGAAGCCGTAGTAAACCTATAACCTGCGCATATCACCATATCCCCAAGCACACGCATACCACCTGTACCTACCACTACACCAATAGAAACATCAAAAATAGGACCTGCATTGGTCGCACCTTGTCTAGCAATAATTACATTTGGCAAAATAATTCCTTTTGGCGTTCCCACGTTTTGGTCTAAGGCATTGCGTAGCAAGTAGTTACCTGCTACATCTGTGCTTTTGTTTCCTGTAAATACAACAACTGGTCTATCAGAAAAACGCCCAAGCACACTTGGGTTTCCAACATAAAAACCCGTTCTGGCGGTTGGTTCATTTGAATTTTTATCACTCAGTTCTCCTGTTACCCACAATGTAAGTGATGTAGAAGGAGTATTGGTAGCTACAGGTAAACCTGCAGACAATACATTTGTAAAATTTAATCCTGCACCATCATTTACAATAAGTCCATCACGCACTTCCAAATCAGCAGGAGGAACATCTGTCATTGTACCATCTGCGTGAGTAACAGTAAAGCCAGGCACTTGATTACTTAATTGAGGAAAATTAGTAGGCACATCAGCTGTAACCTCCCTGATAAAAAGCAAGCCGTTTTCTACACGTAATTGTTTTAACACTCTAATGACAGTTCCATTTCCTGCACCAACAGAGTTTTCCACAATACCTGTAGCAGTTGTTTTATTGATAACAAGACTTCTAAAAGGTTGATTAGCAGCAATATTAGCAGATGTGGTACCATCAGGCGTAATTTTTATGATTGATTTGCCTGTACCAGTAAAACTGATAGTTTCATTGATATTAGTAGAGCCAATTGGGTCTCCGTTAAAATATGTCCCTTTTTCAACAATCGTCCAATTACCACTTATGGCTGGTTGCGAGGTAATGTGTTGAAAATCTCCCCCAGAGATACAAACATCCGTAAACTGTGGATTAGAGCCCGAAGGAATACTAAACTCTCCTCTTTTTATGGCAAACCTGCCAGCACAAATAATGCCTTGTTTTGCTATGAATTTACCAGGAATAGGCCCCGTTGGTTGTTTATTGATAACAACAAACGCTGTAGAAAAATTGACGTGGTTGCCGTTTACTGCACCAAAAGTTTGACCGTCTGCAGTTCCCATAAATTCTATGGTAGGAGTTTGCCCTAACCCCATGCTTATGCCTCCTGTACTTACAGTAGGCGCATTAGTATCTCCCCAGTGTCTTCTTACTCTTAGGTAAGAAGTGTTAGTAAAACCAAGGGTCGCCCCTGATGCTATTTTTACATCTTGCACTTCTAATGTGGAGCCAAGATTAGATGCAGAAGCATTTGGAGTTGTGGTATTAGTACAAGCTGTAGCCGCAAAATCAAAAATTGCTTCATTTTGTTTTAGTGCTCTTGCTATTGTACCTCCTGGTACTGGTACAATCAAATCTTTACCTACTACAAGTGTACTAAATAGATTAGTCCCACTGTTCAGCGAGCCAGAAGTAAGCAGTAAGTTATTGGTAATATTAAGTCCTACATCAGCACTATGTGTGAAAGGTTTAACCGTAGGGGTATTGCCATAATCAATCTCAAAGTTATATAAATTTAGTGTACTTGGTATTGCTAATGTTATTGTTCCGCCTGTAGGTGTAACAGCTCCACTACCCAAAGTAAGTGTGGAAAATCCTGGCACAAAACAACTACCATCATTTAGGCTCATAACCCCATTTGTAACTCTTAATTTAAAATCAAAAGCTCCTGTAACGTTGATTACAGCTTGGTCATTTACTGCTACAGAGGTAGCATCAAGTGTTATTCCATTAGCATTGATTTGCAAAGAGGCTACACCAGGTGCTAAGTCATCACCAATAGTAAGATCCTTACAAGCCGCACCTGCCACATCTAAAATACAAGTAAAGCCGACAGGTATGGTTGCATTTGTAGTGCCGTTAGGCACACCAGAGTCCCAATTGGCGGGGTTGCTCCAAAGGTTATTTCCGCCTCCATTATTAAAAATAGTTTGTGCATTGGCATTAAATGCTAGCAAGAACATCAAAAAAAGCGTACCAAAAGGTTTGGTAAGCATTTTCAGAAAGGATTTGTGCGTAAGGATTTTCATTGTATTTAATTGTTTATTGTGATGATAAGCAGGGCAATCAATGTTTGGGTAATTTTGATGATAATGAGGTTGCATAAGAATTAAGTTTTAACTATTAAGTTTTTTAACTGTAAATTTTACTGATAAGTTCAC
>JAYVHJ010000083.1:0-6142 GCA_043771315.1 Raineyaceae bacterium | reverse complement strand
ATTGCTCTACATGGATACGCACTGCGGTGCGTATCTACAAACCTAAACAATTACATTCTTAATATTTTTACCCAACAAAAAAGCCTTTCCAAATTTTGGAAAGGCTTTTTTTATATTCAAAATGTGATTTTTTAAGAAATAGCCTTTAAAAACTCCATCTTAGTGGTATCTTCTTTGAATTTCCCACCATAAAATGAGGTAACAGTTGCACTATTTACATCTTGTATGCCACGAGAAGACACGCACAAATGTTTTGCATCAATATAAACAGCTATATCTTCTGTTTGCAAGGCAGTCATTAGTTCATTGGCAATCTGAACAGTTAGTCTTTCTTGCACTTGTGGGCGTTTTGCGTAGTATTGCACAATCCTATTAAGTTTTGAAAGTCCAATTACTTTGCCATTTGAGATATACGCTACGTGTGCTTTACCAATAATTGGCACAAAATGATGCTCACAATTAGAGAAAAATGTAATATCTTTTTCTACAAGAATTTCATTGTAGTTATATTTATTTTCAAAAAGTGCTATCTTTGGCTTGTTGGCTGGGTTTAGTCCGCTAAAAATTTCTTTTACATACATTTTTGCTACACGTTTTGGTGTACCTTTTAGGCTGTCATCTGTGAGGTCTAGCCCCAAGATATGCATAATTTCGGCAAAATGTTTTTCAATAAGCTGGATTTTGAGGTCATCATCAATAGAAAAGGCATCTTCACGCAAAGGGGTATCATAAGAAGTTCCTACGTGTTCGTCTCCAATCTCATCAATTGTCATCACGTCAGAAAAATTTGTGTCTTTTGATTTCATTTCAGGCTGTGTTTGATTTATTTGTGTAAGAAAACCATTGAGTAATACATCTGTAAGTACTTCTTTGGCATCCTAGTTGATAACTTTCTGTTACTGTTTTTGTTTTGAAAAGTAATTTAAAAGCATCAAATTTAATAGATATAAATAGTAACTATTACCAAAAAGCAAACAACAATATATTTTTTTAAGTTCATTTTTGCATTTTTTGTATTTTTCCTGTCAATTTTTCCGTTTTTTCTTACTAAATTACACAAACATAACAAAAATTATCCACTTATATATTATACTGCTATTATGACTTTCCCTTTTTATGCTAAATTTGCCCTTGTTTCCATTGGTATTTATGCTTTTGTATGCGTAATGTACCTTGGTCAGGAGATTATTTTGCCTGTTATTTATGCCACTATTATAGCAATGTTGCTAAATCCGCTAGTTAATTTTATGGTGCGCAAACGAATGAACAGAATTTTAGCTATTACGCTTGCTTGTTTTTTGGCTATCTTATTTACTGCGTGTTTGTTGTACTTTATTTCTATGCAAGTGTCGTTGTTTACAGAAACTTATCCAAAATTTAAGGATAAATCCAATGAAATTACAGAACAAGCTATTTTGTGGGTTTCACAAGAATTTAATTTGAAAGTTTCTAAAATCAATTCTTGGATAAATAAGACTGAAAATGAAGCTATTAGCAATATTGGTGGTAGTATGGGTGGTGCTATTGGGCAAACTATTTCCACTATTAACAGTGTTTTGATTGTGGTTTTTTTGCTTCCTGTCTATGTTTTTATGATACTTTACTACAAACCTTTGCTACTAGATTTTTTGCAAAAAATTTTCCATAAAGATGGTGAAACAACCGTAGAAGACATTTTGGCAAGTTCCAAAACCGTTATTCAGAGTTATTTGGTAGGGCTTTTGTTGGAGGCTGCTATTGTAGCAACACTCAATTCTATTGGTTTGCTCATTATAGGCATTGATTATGCCATTATTTTGGCAATAACAGGAGCTATTATCAATGTCATTCCGTATTTGGGTGGTATTATTTCATTTGCGTTGCCTATGCTGATGGCATTTGTAACCAAAGATAGTTCAACGTATGCTTTAGCAGTATTTATTTGGTATTTGACTATTCAATTCATTGATAATCATTTTATTATCCCTAGCATTGTTGCCTCAAAAGTAAAGCTAAATGCCTTGATTTCTGTAATAGCCGTTTTTATTGGTGCGGGCATTTGGGGCGTTCCTGGTATGTTTTTGTCTATTCCGCTGACGGCTATTATCAAAATAATCTGTGATAATGTTTCTGAATTAAAGCCTTATGGCTTTCTATTGGGCAATATTGTACCTACTTCTCGTTTGCGTTTTGATTTTTTGAAGAAAAAAGAAAAGGATAAGCAAATAATGGAAAAAGGAAAATTGACGAAATAATTGTGAATTTTTAATTGTAAATTGTGGGTAGTGTTAATAGTTTGGCTACAAAGTCTGACGTGAAAAGCATTACATCTTTAACACCACCCACACTAAGTTCTATTAACATACTACAATATTGGTGTCCTGTGGGTTTGCTATAACCACGTCCCGAACGACTCAAATACTTGATTTTATCCGTTTTAACTTGGTTTTTAGCACGTAGATATTTATTACTAGCCTTCTTTTCCTTGTTATGTTCTTTAAGAGGACTCTTTTCCTTAGAAAATTTAGCACATTTTTTTGTATTTTGCTATTATCTCATTTTTTTTTGCTATCTTGCCTAAGAGTGTTGTGTCATTACTACAAAGATAAAGGATTTTTTTAATCCCCTGAGCATATTACCCAAAGGAATAAAGACTATAACGCAAAATATAAATCTACAAGTTAAAAAATATAACAAATTGACAATCAATATATTATATTTTTATATCAAAATATCTTATATATCATACAGCCTTTGTTCCCTTTGGGTTAGTGGGCTATTCATACCTCAAAAAGATGCTTTTCAGAGAAATTATAGGGCTTGAAGATACCAAAGCAACACTAATAAATGCCATTAGAAGCAACCACGTGGCACACGCACAACTTTTTTTGGGCAATGAAGGAACGGCAAATCTTACGCTTGCTCTTGCGTATGCGACTTACATCAACTGCGAAAATAAGCAACCCACAGATGCCTGTGGTGTGTGTAGTTCGTGTGTGAAAATGGCGAAATTTATTCACCCAGATTTGCATTTTGTCTTACCTATTGCAGGAAATAGTAAAATTACCAAGCCAAAAACGGCTGATTTTATGAAAGAATGGCGCACTTTCTTACAACAAAATCCGTATCAAAACCTTTCCCATTGGCTCACAATGATAGATGCGGAAAGTAAGCAACCTTCTATTTCTGCGGAAGAAGCCAGAGGCATTTTGGGTACGCTTTCTATGAAATCTTTTGAAGGAGAATACAAGGTTTTGATTATTTGGTTGCCCGAATATATGAATATAACAGCTGCAAATGCTATTTTGAAGATATTAGAAGAGCCACCAGAAAAAACACTTTTTTTGCTTGTTGCTCAAAATCTTGATAGAATGCTTGTAACAATCCTCTCACGCACACAACTTGTGAGAGTACGTGATTTTGAGGAGGCAGAAATTCAGACTTATTTGAGTACAGAACTTGATACGCCACTTTCTAAGGCGCAACAAGTCGCAAAACTTGCGGAAGGAAGTTTGCTCAAAGCAAAGGAACTTGCAGAGGGCATTTCAGATGATAATCAAGTTGTTTTTAGAGATTGGATGCGAGATTGTTATGGGCGCAAAATCCCTGATTTGTATGCTAAAATGGAAATTTTTGCTAAAAAAAGTAAAGATGAACAAAAAAATCTTTTACTTTTTGGTTTGAATATTTGTAGAGAATCTTTGGTTTGGCAATATGCAGGAGATGAAATAATACGCCTAGACGGTGAAAATCTTACTTTTGTGCAAGGTTTTGCAAAAGTCATCAATCCTAATAATGTGGGCTATTTGTCTGATTATCTTTCTGATGCACTAGCACATTTGGAACGTAACGCTAGTGCAAAAATAGTGTTTTTAGATACTTCTTTGAAGATTTCTAATGTAATAAAAATACAAGCGTAGTATTTGAGGTACGAAGCTTGAAGTACGAATGTAAAACTTGATTATTAAATATTACTTGGATCTCGTACTTCAAACTTCGTACTCTTCCTTATCTGTGTATCTGTGGCAATTACATTTCTGCAAATTTCTTTTCAACTTTTGCCCAATCCAATACGTTAAAGAAGTTTTTTAGGTATTCAGCACGCTTATTTTGGTGTTTTAGGTAATAAGCGTGTTCCCAAACGTCAATACCAATTAGTGGCGTTCCTTGATGTTTTACAAGTTTTTTCATCAATGGGTTATCTTGATTTGGCGTTGAACAAACACAAAGTTTTTTCTTTTTATCCACACAAAGCCACGCCCAACCAGAGCCAAAACGCTCCATTCCAGCCTTAGAAAGTTGTTCTTTGAGTGCATCAACAGTTCCAAATTGTGTTTTTATGGCTTCCAAAAGTGCGCCAGTCGGCATATTTTGCGGATTTGGTGATATTATTTCCCAATAAAGCGTGTGGTTATAATGTCCACCTACATTATTACGGATAGCGGCTTGTTTTGCGGTCACTTTTCCTAGTATTTCTAACAAAGTTTTGTTTTGCAATGGGTTGTTTTCCAACGCTTTATTGAGGTTAGTAACATAGCTTTGATGATGCTTTGAAAAATGAATTTCCATTGTTTGCTTGTCAATATGAGGTTCTAAGGCATCAAAAGCATAGTTTAGCTTTGGAAGTTCAAAAGGTGCGACACTAGGCGCAGCATTAGCTGAATGTTCTGCTGAAAAATCATCAGTAAGATTGTCAGCAAAAAGACTGTTTGCGAGTGCCATTCCAGCAATGGAAAGCCCTGTTATTTTGAGAAATTCACGTTTTTGCATAAGTTTATTTTGTTTATTTAGACTTAAAACCGTAATTCGTAATTTTTAATTCGTAATTGTTGCTTAATTATCTGTTGCTGGCGTGCTATTACCTTTGCAACCGCTCATACGCATTGTATCAGCAAGAAAAAATATTTTCCAGCCTTTTTCTGTCTTGATAAGTTGGAAAGCATCAAAGCCACAATGACTAAATTTAGTACCGTTCCAAAACTCATATTCTGCCCAAACAGTAGCAAAGTTAGCATCAATACGTACTTCTGAACTCAAAATGCGTTCATCATACATCACTATATGAGGCGTAGCAACACCATTGAGCATTTGCTGAATGGTAGTATGAACTAAAATAGATTTTCCTGTTCTGTCTATCATTACTCGTTTCATTGTGGCATCAGCGTGGAAAGTTTGACGCATTAGCGTTGTATCACTTGTACGCATTCCATCAAAAAGTTGTTTGATGACTTTCATTATTTCTTTGCTTTCTGCCTCATTGGCGGCTGATGCTTTTACTATATTTTTAGCGTTTTTCTGCGTCGTACATTGAGAGAAAAAACCAAGCATTAAGAGAGAAAATACAATAGAAAGTGTTTTTAAAGGTGTTTTTTTCATTTTGAAAGGTAATTAAAAAATTAGATTTTGAAGAAAACAAAAGTACACTAATAAACCCGTTTTTGCAAATATTAGTCTTATTTGCAAAAAAGTTGTTGATAATTCGTAATTCGTAATTTGTAATTCGTAATTGTTTTCTGTATATTTGCAACGAAAAAATTAAAGATAAAATCAGTTCAACCTAAAAATTTATAGAATAGTGCAAGAGAATAACCAAGACAGAACAGAAATCTACTCTCAGAAAATCAAGGCTGGAAAAAGAACGTACTTCTTTGACGTGAAATCAACACGTGCCAACGACTACTACATGACTGTAACAGAAAGCAAAAAACGTTTTCACGACGGCGGTTTTGTGTATGAAAAACATAAAATTTTCCTCTACAAAGAAGATTTTATCAAATTTGTACAAGCCCTCACAGAAACAGTTGACCATATCAAAAACGAGCTAATGCCAGGTTTTGATTTTGAACAATTTGCCCTAGAACGTGAAGAAAGCTACAATAACTACCGTTTGGAGCAAGAAAATCTACAAAATTCTGGACAAAATACACCTGCAAACGCAACTAACCAAGCCAATGCAAGCGTTGAATCTGAAATAGTAGCAGAAGATGACAATAGCGAACTTAAATGGGAATAACTTTTAAGTTGTGAGTTAATACACTAAACCCAAAAGTCCCTCAAAAAATATTTTTGAGGGACTTTTTATTTTGATTAAATGCTTGATAATAAACTATTTGTATTTACTTCACACCTTACACTTCACACCTCACTACATTTTCTCTATAAA
>JAYVHJ010000082.1:0-10510 GCA_043771315.1 Raineyaceae bacterium | reverse complement strand
TTCATTTCGTCTATACCAATAGTCGTTATCTCTGCCAACATTTTTATCTAACCTTTGCAAAAGCTCCGTATTTTGGATAATATCATTGATAAGGTCGTTCATTAGGTAGCGCATAGAAGTTTTTTCAAAACTGTCTAAGGCAATTACGCCTGTTTTTCGTCCATAGCTTAACGCTAAACTGGTTGCATCTTGGTCAATGTACGTACCAAAAAAGTAATCTAGTGCGTGTCCGTATTCGTGTGTGAATACGCCAAAACCTCGTTTTTTGGTAAGGTTAATTGCAAAAGTTTTCGGCTCAAAGTGTGCCGCAGCTCCGCCTTGCCCCCTCGCCCCAAAAGAAACAATAATTTTCCCGTCCAACCCCAAATTCTCAAAACCTAAATCTTTAAGTTGCTCAAAACTAATTTTGCAGGCTATGAGGAAATTAAACCTTTCCGTTTGAGTTGCCCAGTTCCCATACTCAAAACCTTTCAACTTAAATCTTTCAATAATAGCCTCTTGGTTTACGCTTTTGAGGCTTAAATTATTCTGATTAAGCAATTTAGCTGCCATTCCCAAATTGATGCTATTGTTTTGGTTGTAGGTATCAGCCTTACCAAATGCAGCCACATCAGGGCTACTATCTACAATTTTCAGCACCTGTGTAAAATCTGACTGTTTTACGGCTTTTGCAGGTTTTTCTGTTTCTGGTGCTTCTTTTGGCGTTTCCTGTGGCATTTCCTCCTTTGGCGTTTCCTCCACAACTGCAACGGGTGCAGGTTTTTCTATCTGTGGCGTTTCTGGTGTAGCTTTTACCGTTTTCTTAGATGCAGGTTTTTTAGGTGCATCTTTTGCGCTTTTTTTCTGTTCTAGGGCAATTTTTTTGTTAATTACCTCTAAAATCTGCTCTCTTTCGTCATCTAGCAAATCTTGTGAATTTTGAGCATTCACTTTGTCTTTTTGCAATACTTCTAGTTTTGTCATTATTTTCTGTATTTAAGTAGTTCTTTTAAAATTTTTATTCTTGCAGATAAACCTTTTTTTGTGGTTTCATTAGCATATTTTGACAATTCTTTTAGGGCATCAATGCGTTCCGCAATAGAAAGTTTTGGTTTTTCTTTGGTGCTTTCAGGTTTTTCTGTTACTTTTGTGTGTCCTGGAAACGTTTCAGACGTTAGAGTGGGGGAAGTGTCTTGGGTGTAAGCCTTTTGAATACTTAGCATCAGCTCCTCGGGACTTTTTTTCTCTCCTACTTTGAATTTCATCATAGTAAGCACAGGTACTTTTTTAGTGCTTTTTTTCTTACTTTCTCTTTGCTCCTCAACTATCAAAATAACCCCATTTGTACGCTTTACATAGGCTATCATAGGTAATTTATTTCGTTTAGACAATACTCCGCCAAACACTTTATCATAATTCTCTACTACATCAGGGATTTTCTTAAAATCTTCTAATGTAATAGGCTCTTGCCCACGCAATTCTTCACTTGCGCCACCGTGATTTTTTAGAATATGTTTGATGCCGTAGCTATCCAAAACACGTTCAAAACCTGAAATATCAATATTAGTAGCTTTTTCAATGGCGGCAGCTTGCACATCTTCCACCACGCTATAAACAACGCTTTTTAGTTCGTTTGATTTTGGGTTATCTTTTACCCACGCCACAAGCTCCGCAATGGTTTGTGGGTTGTTTCCTGCGCTTTTCGTTTTTGATGCTTCTTTCTCTACAACGGCACTATCAGGCGTAAATTTGGTGGCGGTTGTTGGTGCAGCTTCTTTTTTTTCTTCTTCTTTTTCAAAGCTAAAAGCAGGAGTTTCTGTATTTGTGGCAAACAAATCAAGGCTACTGTTTTCAGCCTCTTTTACATCTCCTTTAATGTTATTAATTTGCTTGTATTTTTTTATTATTTGTTGGTTTGCGCCAATAATTTCAGTCCACAACAAATCAAGTGTTACTTTATTCTCCGACCTTGCGTAGGCTTTATGCTTTTTTTCTAAAATATTTTTCAATTCTAGGGTTTCAGTTTCTAAAATTTGGGTGCTTTCGGAAGCATCTGCTTGAAAAATAGATTTTTCTTGTGCTTTATTCAGATTTAACGGATTATTTGGATTGAAAGCAAAGTTATTGACAACTTTTGTAATCATATCCGTGAAATCTTGCTTAGGAAGTATTTTGCCAACTTCTAAAAACACAAATTTGAAAATTTCGTTTTCGTGGCGGTCTGTAATTTTTGTATAATGCTTGCGCAATTCACCAGTCCATTCAGCGTACTGTTGTAATTTAGGATATAATTTAGCTTGTGTTGGGTCGTTTAGATTTTGTAGGAAATCTCCCTCTATATTCAGATTTGAAAGCCTTTCAAGCGTGTTTATATAACTGTCGGTTTTAAAATAACCTTTCAAACACTCTTTATTACAACCTGTTGAAGCGGCTTTTTTATAGGCTTTCACATCAGAAATAAGCCCTTCTGCTGTGCCAGAACGGTTACTTTCCAATAAAGCATATTCTATGGCTTCATCTTTGGTGCCTAAAAATTCTTTTACGTTTAAAACTGCTAAATCTTCTTGCCCAGCATTGTATAAATCTTGCGCTGCTGCAAGTCTGCTATGTCCTGAAATTACTACATATTCATCTCTTGCTTTATCTTTCCACACAATGAGAGGTTCTTGGGACTTGTCAAAACCTTCTCGCATTATTTTTTCGTAAGTAGATTTAGAATAGGCTTCTGCTCGCCCCTGAAAAATCTCTTTTCGTATTTTTATTTCACTTATTGGAATAGATTTTACTTTTGAAAATTTTTGTTTTACGTCTTCCACCATTTTTTTCTGTTTTCTTTGATTTTATTTTCTTTCTCCCTCAAATCTCAAAAAAAACTTTCATTATATAGCAAATAATCCAAATGAACAAACCAAAACTAAAAACCAAAAACCGACTTTAAGACGGTTTTATCCATTGCTTTGGGCGGTTTTTGTATTCGTTTGGATTTATGCAGAAATAACCACTACAAATTTTTGTAGTGGTTATTTTTTAGTGTTTTTGAGAAAGTTTTTTGAGCGTTTTTTATAATTTCACTCTGTTTTGTTTTTTGCAAACGGGTTTTTTATAGAGTTTACGGCAAAAAATACGAGAAAAAATATAAAAAGTGTTTGTGTTGCATTTTTTTCTATTACGTTAAAATAAAATAACGTAAAAATAGTACCATTAACAATCAAAAAGCTAAAAAAAAGCAACAATTTTGAATATATATCAATGTTTCTCTTGTTTAAAATCTTTTTCTCCTCAATAATTTCCGCTAATAAGCGGTTTTCTTGTTGTTCAGCTTTATTCATTTGCATATTTTTTAGCAGTTTTTTAAATAAGTGAGGCGTTTTTCTGCAAAAAATCAATGATAGCCATTCGTAAAAGGTCAGTCAAATTAGAAAGTCCCATTTTTTTACCAATTTTGTACAAATTAGTTTTATTATTTTCAGAAATAAAGGTTTTTACTTGTACGAGTTCGTTGTTATCTTCCATTGTTGTTATTTTTTGATTTTACACTACAAATATAAGCAAAAAATTTAATGTAGGTACTTAGTAGGTACTTTATAGGTACTTAATAGGTACTTATTTTTAGTTTTGGCTCAAAATCTACCCAAAACTAAAAAAAGGTACTTAATAGGTACTTAGTAGGTACTTAGCAAGTACCTACTAAGTACCTATTGTATTGTGCTTATGTTTTTGGAGCTTATTTATAGCGTAAGTTTGTAAAATCATAACCAAAACACAAAAAACAGCCCCAAAATGGACATAAAATCAATAATAAAACCCTTCATCTTGTCGCAAGGAGAAGAAAATATTAACCAGGCTATTAGCTCTCTTACAGATGTAATCAAAGACCAGGAAAGCGAAAACTGTAAAATACGTTTTTTGGTAGAACTACAAGACAAACCCAAAAAAGACACCCCAGCCGTAACGCAATACGGCTATACACGTGATACAGACACGCTAAAATGGGTACTAAGCATCAACCCAGAATACGACAAAAAACCTCTTTTGGAGATTTTTGAGCAGCATAAAGATAACATACCTTTTGAGGCTAGAATGTTGCTACAAGTTATTTTTCCAATGATAGCAAAAGCATTCAAAAATAAAGACGGTGGTTATATAAAAATTTATATTTATAACGAACTCAAAGAAATAGAGGGAAAAGAGGTTTTACAAACCATTCTGCAAGTCAATACTTTTGATTGTGAGGACTGTAACACCGCTATTGATAGGTACACGTTTTCACAGTTTTTAGAAATGATTTTGGGCAAATAACCACAAAACACAATGAAACAACATAATCAAGCTATTGATGCTATTTTTGTAGCCGTTGGTAAAGCGTATGATTTGACCAAGTCACAAATTTTAGCTAAGTCAAACGGTACGACAGCTGCGGAACTCATAGAGTCCCGTGCGCTTTGTATGTACTTTTTGCGTAAAATTGGGCTTACTTTCCAGCAAGTCGCCAGCGTGATGCAACGCACCGCCGCAAGTTCCGCACAAAAAGCGTACACACAAGTTGAAATGTGGGTTGAAAAAGATTTGTATAAAGATTTTACCTATAAATTTTATCATCTTTCTGATGTTTTTAAAATGCCTCAACTACCAGAAAATACCCCTACAAATGAGCAAAATGAAGTTTTTGAGAATTTTGATAGTGATGCTACAAGTAATGAAAACGTGCAACTCACAAACGAGCCTACGCACACGTTTTCGCCCATACAGGAGCAGACACCTATACAGGAGCAGATACAGGAAGAGGGTTTAGATGATTTAATAGCAAATATTGAAGACGACACACCAGACCCACTATCCGTAACAGATGCACCACTTGCGCAAACACCTATTACACGTGATTTGGGTAGCCACTACAAACCTTCTGCAGAAGCGGAGGCTATCTCCAAAGGAGCTGATTACGACAACCCCTTTGCAGATTTAGACAATGTAGTAACAACCAAAACACCCAAAACGCCAATTATTGATGATAGCGTTGCAGCAGCTGAATTTGAGAAAATGCCTACCAATACAGGTGGCAGCACAGGCGGCAATACCTCAAAAGTCATTATTGATAATGATACGGCAGATTTTACGACAGAAACCTTTGTAAATGTGCTTGTGGTAGCTTCTACGGAAATTTGCCACCATTACTCAAAAATAGATGAGGAAGCAGTCAGAAAGCTAGAAAAAGAGGGTGAAGTGCCGAAACAAAGCACAAAAACCGCTATTGACATCAACAAAAATGCGCATAAAACGCTAGAAAATACCGCCCAAACAAGGTCAGAACTCATAAAAGAAGCCTTAAAGAAGGTAATTATCAATAAAAACGTGTCTGTTTCACCAGAAACGGCACTTATTCTGATGTTTTTAATGTTTGTGGGATTTATGTTTATGACGACAAAACAGCTAAAACAAGACGGAATAGATGCTATTGAGCGTATGAGAGATGTAAAAATTGATAACGACAAAAATAAAGCAACTTCTTAACCAAAAAAATAATAATGAAAACCTTTCAAACAATTTTAGTAAAAGTAGATAGAACGCAAGAAAACGAGGCTATTTTAGAGAAAATCCGCAATAAAGAGCTATTTCCAGCAGATAATTTGCACAGTTTTTCAGGCAATAAGGACGTTTATTTTACGTCAGAAACGACCAGTTTAGAGTTGGCAGTTTCTACTCAAAGAATGCTTATGCGTGCAATAGATAGAGAAATTAAGGCTTTATCAATAGAAGAAGTAAAAGAACTTAGTATGAAGGAAGAAATGGTTCTCCCTATCATTATTGCAAAGTATTTGGTCAGAACAAAAGAAGAACGAGAAATTTACACCAAAAGAATTGAAGCACTTACAAACGTGCCATTTCAGGCAATAAGTTTGAGTTTTGCAGGCGTAGCAAAAGAAAAAGCCGCTTTCAAAAAAGCAGTAAGAAAGATGCAAATTGCTAAAAATAGCAAAAAATAATATGAAAAATTTAGTTTTGAAATTTAAATTAGTGCTTTGCGTTTTGTTGTGGGTGTTTAACGCATATTTTTGTACTGCGCTTCTTTATTTGCAACCAAATCTCACTATTTGGAATACAGCAGCAAAAATTTCTTGTTTCTGTTTGTTGTCTGTTACGTTTAGCCCAACCTTAAAATTATGGAACGGGCTAAAAGAGAAAGTGAAGTGAAGATAGAATAATTAGAATATCAAAAATCCTTAGAATTATGGAACAAGAAAATAGAGAACATTTTATACAGGCTTGCGTGGGCGGTAAGGGAGTAGGCAAAACCTATACCACACGCCTAGAAATAGCCAATGCCATAAAAAATGGGCGTAAAGCATTGATTTTTGATGCTTCACTTGACCCAGAACTTACTAACTACAAACCTTTACGTTTGGAAGATATAGGCGCATTTATGAAACAGAAAACGCCTGAAATAAGGCGTATTTTGGGCGTTGATAGGTTTGGGCAAGAACTTAGCGCAGAAGGAAAATTAGAGATGTTAAAAGACATTTTAAGCGTGTTTCGTGGTGGTATTTTGGTAATAGAAGATTTTAATAATTATGCGGTGCAGGTTAATCATATTCCCGAGTTGATAGGAATTATTACAACCAACAGGCACAAAAATCTTGATATTATCTTTCATTTCCAAAGCCTTAAAGCCTTAGATACAAGAATGTTCCAGAATGTGAAGTGGGTACGTCTTCATAAGGATTTGGAAAACCCTGATACAATGAAAGACCGTTTGTCGGACAAATACGAGCTTTTTAAAATTGCTTCTATCATTGTAGATACGGAATTTAGGAAAGATACGCCAAAAGGCAGGCGTTTTTATTGTTACGTGGCTACTGATGCCTTTAAAATTCACGGAGTTACTAATAAGCAGTTTGCTAATGCTTGTGTGAAATATCTCAAAGAGAATAATAGCCAAATCTCCAAAATAAAGAAAGCAAACAGCCTTAAAACGGATATTGAAGCCTATAAATATTTTATTTCGGAAAAAAAACAGTTGTATTTCCCTAAGAAAAATTAGCTGATTTTTTCTGAAAAAGTTAGTGCTAAAAAACTTGTTTCGTAAATGCGCTTACCCATAATATTAAAATCAATATAAACAAATTCTTGTGTCTTGTCAAAAGTAAGTATGTCAGCTACTCTACTATCTCTAATTGGATTGGGGTCTGTGGGGTGCTTTTGAAATATATTCTTAGGATAATCAGCACGAAAATAGAGGTCTGGCTCTCTATTGTCATTTATGGAGAAAAGTTCGCCACTCAAAAATTCATCAAAGGTAATATCAAGTTGTCCTGGATATGTTGATATTTTTCTTGTTTCTCTAATTTTACGTTGAGTATGTGAAGGATAATTTTGCTTGTTTTTTCTCTCCAAAACAACCAAATGCTCTTGTAGTGTAATATTTCTTGTTTCTGCCTCTGAAAGTTGCGTTTTGAGTGAGTTTATTTGAATTCTATTTTGTTGGTATAACATAGTTTTTTTGTACTCTTCTTGCATAGTTTCTTTTCTTTCGTCCCACAACATAAATATTTTTGTCAAAATATACATTACTATTCCTAAACAAATAGGATATTCTAATAATAATTTAATAGCTTGATTTTCAATCATTTGTTTATTATTTTGTGAATGATAAAGTAAAGATAATAGAAATTGATGTAGAAACAAAAAAACACTAATTTATTAGTGTTTTTTTGTTTCCCAAACGAATAAAAAACCTTCAAAACAACATAAATAAAGCACTTTTTGCGCTTGTTTGTGTTGTTTTGAGGGTTTATTCGTTTGGAGATTTGCGGTATTATCAAATATTTTGTTAGTGGCACACTAAAAACCATTTTCCCAAATTCCAAACGAATAAAAAAACGCCCAAATGAAAAGGTTTAAAGCACTTTTTAGGCTTATTGTATTTATTTATATTGTTATGTTCGTTTGGAATATTTGCAATTTCTAAAACAAACTGTTGCACCTTGCAGCATCAAAAAGAAGGTCAATGTACCCTCAAAAAAGTCCTACAAAAGGCAAAAACCCAAAAACGTAAAATTATGAATATCAAAGATTTGGCTCTCGTGGCACTTGTCGTAATAGTGTGTTTAGTTGCTTATCACAAAGGAATAGCACTACTATTTGACCGAAAAAATACCCCTGCTGAATAGTAGGGCTATTTTTCTATCTTTATTTTATTTTTTAGTTGTTGTTCCGAGTAGGCTAATTTTGTTAGTCGCCTCCGCTGAAAAAAGCCTCTGCTATCCCCACGCACACAGTTGAGCATTCCTGTAAATTTGGGTACAACAAAAAAATAAAGTTCATAACGTATTTTTTAAGAGTGGCAAACGCCAAGCGCAATACCCAAGCGCAAGTAAAGTGGGAGAAAACTAAAAAATATTTCAAACAGAAAATCAAAAAAATAAAATGAAAACTACATTAAAAGGATTGGAAAACGAGGTTTTAGAAAAAGATTTTGAAAACTTTGACGGTTATGATGCTGACGGCTTTGATGCGGAAGGTTATGACCAAGACGGTTATGATATGGACGGCTTTGACAGAGATGGCAATTATGACGACAGTTATGATGACAGTTATGATGAAAATTATTCTGGCAAAGGTGGTAAAAGTGTTCCATTGTCGGAACAAACGCTTGACGTAACTATCACTAGCACGGCTCTCGTAACTAAACCCGTAAAACTTTTTGCAGGTAATAGAAATGGTGCGGCTGCCAACTATGGTAACGACCCTCTTGTAACAGTAACCTCTAATGGTTCTGTTGCTGGTTATGGTCAGCTTTTGGAAACAGTCAAAAGTTCTCCAATGGTTATCAGAGGCATCACTATTTTTGTGAACAACGCCACACAGCTATCTAATCAGATAGATTTCATTGAGTATTTGCCTAGTGGTAGCGAAATGAAGCAGCCTTTTAGACCGTCTTCACGCCGTAAGTCAAGCAATTTCAACCCTAATATCATTGAAGCAACAGGCTTGACATTTGATATTTCGGGTAACCACGAAATCAGCTTTAATATCAATGCTGGTGAGGCGGTAACACTGACATTGTTTGTGCAAAGCAAGGTAGATGTTGCTAACTTGAACAAAGGACGTTCAGCAGTAGAGAAAAAACGCCCTGCAAAACGCTCAAAACGTAGCAGACGTTAGTATTTGGCTAACACAATAGCAAATATTCATAACATAATCAAAAAAGCCCAAAAGCCTTGTGCTTTTGGGCTTTTTTTATAACTATAAAGATGAAAAACCCTAATCAAAGTAACACATTAAAACCTCTCGTGGACTACATAACACGTACCAACAAGCAGGAAATAGCGCAAATGCTCCAAAATGAAAATTTTGAGAAACGGATAGATAGAAAACCAAGCACAGAAGTAGCGCAGGACGTAATGGCGTATTTAGGGAAAGAAAAAAAGCAAGGAAAGTTTTTGAGTGGTATAAAAAAAGTGCTTAATGCACACCCTGATAAGGATTTGATTTTAGAACTGTTTGGAAAACCACTACCTAAAAAAATGGACGTGAGTGAGTACGACACCGCAAACGCTTATAATGCTTACGACACCACAGGCGCAGAAACGCCCAAAACGCCTATTTTACAAACACCAATAGCAAAAATAAGCATTGTAGTAGTGATTTTGGTAGTTTTGATAATTTTACTTTTATACATAGACTAAAATACAAATATGCCAGCAATAGAAGCAATATCATCAGCCGTCCAGAGCTTAGGAATAGGAAATATGGGCATAGGTAGCAAGGCTAAGGGCAGACTTGCAGAAAAACAAGGTTTCCAGGACACCACAAACCTACTACTCAAAACACGCCAGGAGAAACAGGCGCAAGTAGTCCAACTAGGAGAACAAAATATCAAAGCAAAAGAAGTAGAAGCACAAAACAAGAAAATTTATACCATTGTGGGCGGTTGTGTGCTTGCGGTTTTATTTTTGTGTGTGATGCTTTTCTTAGTCAAACGTAAATAATTATGAATTTGATATAACTTATTCATAATCAATCTATTATAATAAATATAAATTAACAAAAAAGATGAGAAATACATTTGAAATAGACGAGAATGCTACTTTTGATGACTTTGAA
The DNA here is from genome assembly GCA_043771315.1 of Raineyaceae bacterium. Classification (GTDB taxonomy): domain Bacteria; phylum Bacteroidota; class Bacteroidia; order Cytophagales; family Thermonemataceae; genus JANYGM01. Next base: position 430 of record JAYVHJ010000082.1, on the reverse strand, counting down.
GAGTTTGGACGTACAAAACAACAACGCCAGGCACGCAGAGCAGGGCGACTAGAAAAAAGAGCTGCAAGAGTGGCAAAACGCAACCCAAAACGTGCTACACGTATTAACAAGCGACTTGATAGGCTCAAAGGTAAAATACAGCCAAAAGAAGATGAGCCTAAAATAGACACTCCAACCACGCAGGAAACACCCACAACAGCACCTACAACCACGCAAGAAACGCCAAAAGTAGAAACAAAAACAGAAACAAAAACGGAGGCAAAAACAGAAGTAACACCTATGGTAAGTGAAGGAAAACCTGTCATAAGTGGTGGCGGTGGTGGTGGAAGTTTTGGTGGCGGTGGTGGTGGCGGTGAGCAAGAAACAACACCAAACGAGCCAGAAGAAAGCCAAGAGGAGGAGCAAGAAGAAGAAACAGCAACAGCAACAA
>JAYVHJ010000081.1:0-3430 GCA_043771315.1 Raineyaceae bacterium | reverse complement strand
TTTTTTGTAACTATTGGTATCTTGTAGGAACTTAAAAAGATATTTATATTTGAGCAAGTTAATATTTCTTTTAATCTAATCAAAAAATTACACAAAACTCTCAAATCTTTTCTAAATTTATGAAAAAATATATCCTTATTCTTTGTCTTATTTTTGTAAATTTTTGGACGTTTGCACAAGAAACTGAGCCTACAAAAGACCTAGAAAATGCAATAGGGGGTGTTGTAGGCTATTCTGTAGGTTCCAATGCTAGTTTAAATTTTAATGCATTATTCAGAAATGATGCAATAACTTATTTTCAACTAACGGATAAATATAATTCTGATTTGCAAAAATCTGTATTTAGAAAATCTAAAGAACATCAGGTTTTACTTGATTCTATGAATAAATTAAAACTATGCAGGTGGAAAGTAGGAGTGGGTTTTTATGGTTATCCTTGGGAAAGAGTCAAAGAATATAATTTAAAAACTGGTGGCTTTGATGTTTTTATGTCTAAAAATATCAATAATACATTTGGAGATTGCCCTCCACAATCCACTGTTTTATATGGCTCTCAACTTCTTAGATTTAAACAATTATCTTTTATCAGGCGTAACCCAGATAAACAACGTATTTCTAGAAATCCAAACTATAATTATAGTTATGAAGAACACGTTTTTTTACCTATATCAGAAGAAGAAGCAGTAAAAATGGAAAATGATAAAAGAAATATTGAAATTTATTTTGTATTTAATGTTGTAGGACGAAATGAAGTAACTTTCAAATATGCAAGCTATTTAAGTTTTAGAGATGAGAAGGCATTCGTTTTTGAAACTTCAACAAGATATGTTGCTGAAACTTCTAAACTTAGAATTATTATCATTAACAAAGAAACGCAATACGTTTATTATGATAAAATTTATTGATATGAAAAATATCTTTATTCGTGAAATAAAGAAAATATATTTATATTAGTGCGAGTTCAATAGTATAATTTCAAATCCTATAAAAATCATTGAAATGAAAAAAAAAAAATATTATATAGCGCAACTTGGTGCATTTTTGGCAAGCCACAAAATGACAATGTCGGGTACAGAACTTGCAGACAATCTAAATAGAAATGGATTATCTACCAGTTATGGAACGGAATATCAAGGTGGAAGAGGAACATATAAATTGATTAGAGAAACTTGGCATTGGCTTAATGAGCAAGATTTGCCGGACGAAGCAAAAAAAGTAGCAGACGCATTTGTTAAGGATGATGGGACTTATGCTTATGAAGAATAATAATAGATAAATAGTTCACTATTAAAACCAATAAATATGAAAAATTTATATATTGAGTATAGGTCTTGGGTATTTTTCTGGGGACTTGCATTAGATAGCCAAAAAGCAGTTCAGAAGACATTGGATAAATACAACAAAGAAGGTTGGCAACTCAAAGAATTACAGTTTGCAAATGCTACACAAGCTGGAATTTTCACAATGATTCTTATTTTCTTCATTAGTTTGTTCACGCTTGGCTTTGTAAGCTATTACGTTGGTTATTATATGGTTTTTGAGAAATCAGATGACACAAACACTAAAATAGTGTTAGATAAACCTGCACAACTAAAAAACTTGAAAGAACTTTTAGACAAAGGTAGCATTTCTCAGAATGAATTTGACAAACAGAAACAACAAATAATGAGCCTTTAACTAAAATATTATGCAAAAAGATAAATATCAAGTCCTGAAAGAGTGGAATGATTTACTCCAAATTGGAGCTATCACGGAGGCGGAATTTTTAGCCAAAAAAAGTGAATTGTTGGGAGATGAAACCCAAGCCAACAATTCACCAAAAGCAAGCCAAAGTATTACACCAGAGCAGAAAAAACTAATTATGATTGGTGGAGGCATTGCTACGTTATTTTTGGTAATACTTTTGGTGATAAAACTTATCCCAAAAAGTGAAAATAGCACCCAGAATAATATTCAAGATAATGCTCAAAATATGCCTTCTAATTCAACGGAAACGCCTAAAACAGAAGATACACAAGAGTCCCCACAAGCAATAAATGTTAAATATGCCTCTCATAATTTTTATGGTAATAATGTAACGGAATATTTGGAAATTAAAGCTGATGGAAGTGTTTTTTATAGCACTTCTACACGCCCAAATCCAATTAAAATGATTGTTAAAAAGAATGGGATTGATGAATTTGAGCTTACATTTCCAAGCGGTGCTGGTGATAAACAACGTTATGGAATGAGAAAATCCAGCAATACTTTAGTAGTTTTCATTCCTAATACAGATGCAAAGGAACAAATTTATACTGACATAACAAATGCAGGTAGTTTATAATAGAAGAGTAAAGTTTGCTTTCCTAAACATGCCTAAAGCTATAGGAGAATGTAAAAATTTGAAACGTATTTCTTGTTACGGCAATAAATTTACTAAACAAGAAAAAGAAAATATTAAAACACTATTTCCAAAGTGTGAAATATCATTTGAGTAACTAGATATTTGCATATTTTATACCCTAAGGTTACGCTATTCAGAAGGCTAAGTAGGTTTGTATAATTACTTACCAGACACTAGATGAAAAGGTATTTGAGGAGTATAGCAAATAACCTTATGAGCTACAAATTTATTAAAGTAAATTTGTAGCTCGTTTATTTTTTTATTGTGAGAGAATTTAAAGCAAAATCTTTTATTATTTTGCTTATATCTTCTGTACGTTTTATTCGTCCTTGTTTTGTGAGGTGATAATGTATATCAAAAAAGTAGGTATTGGGATAAACAAACTGTGTTGGCGTACTTAAAATAGGGATTTTCAAGTTGTTTTTCAAATCTCTCTCTAATACAGCAATAGCCGTTTTGCTTTGCTCAAAAGCAGATTCAGAATAGCAAGGATACACAAAAAACACTTTGATTTGTTGTTTTTGGGCATATTCATAAAATTTATTCATAGCAGAGATAGCAGACCAATATTTATACTTCAAAACTGGTTCTATTTCTAGATTTTCTGGAGATTTTTCTTCCAAATGTGCTACCATATCACCATAATTATTAGCTGCTTTGCGTGAATAAATATGCGCTTTTTGATTGTGTGAGCTATTTTTTCCTAAAATATTTCTTATCTTTTGAAGAGTAAAATATTGAATTTGATAAATAAAATATTTGTAGTTCTCTTGTGTATTCGTAAGGTAGGCTTGTAATTCTAAGGCGTTATTTTTTTGATAAAACGTTTTTGCTTTTGGAAAAATATTACTCACACGCTTTTTAAGGGCATAATCTCCTTCCAAATCAAGAAAATATTCAAAAGACAAAATAACCATATCATTTTTTTTCATTATGCTTTTAGCCTCATTAAGAGTATGTTTAGAAACTATCTTATAGAAATATAACAATGTAAAATATTGCGTATCTTTTGTAATTTTGTATAAAATTATCACAATTATATTCAAT
>JAYVHJ010000080.1:0-10339 GCA_043771315.1 Raineyaceae bacterium | reverse complement strand
ATTGAATATAATTGTGATAATTTTATACAAAATTACAAAAGATACGCAATATTTTACATTGTTATATTTCTATAAAATAGTTTCTAAACATACTCTAATAATTTTCTTCAAGCAAAATTCAATACTTTATCCAAATATATTTTAGAATTAGAAGATAAATATAATCTGGATAAACCTTGTAAATATGATAGACTAATTTATGATGCTTATCCTCGTCCTTCTATTAGTCAAAAAGATACCTTTTTCTACTATCATTATTTTAAACTAATGATACCTTGCTTACATTTATTAAAATATTTATGGGATAATGATGAGTCAAATTTTATAATTATGTATGAGAAAGCAATTATAGCTCATCAAGAATATTGGAATAAAGAAACAGATGAAGAGGGCATTTGGGAGGAAGATGGTTATTATTTAAAAAATTCTCCTGAAGGATTTTTTTTCATTTACACTTACTGCATTAGCTTCATTAGCAGTTCAAAAAGGCTTTAAACTAACTACTAATACAGATTATTGCCCTAATTTTTTAGTACAAAAGAAGATTTCGCTTTAAGCAAAGTCTTCCTTTCACAATGTTATGTTATTGCCTAAATTTAAAAATAAGCTCTTTTAGCATTTTCAAAATTTTCAAGCGTTAGAAATGCTAAAATATCAGCCCAATGGCACGCTGGGAGCTGTAAAGCGTGGATTTTGGGGTATGAGGTACATTTTTCTGAAATAGTTTTGAAATTTTTTAAACCTTTTCCAAAAGATAAACTCTAAATTTCAGAAATACACAATACCAAATAAAAAACTAATAAAAATTTAATACAAAAAAATATGAAAAAAATAGCTGCATTGTTGCTTGTAATTGGTTTTACTACAACAATAACTTTTGCACAAAATGTAAAAGATGAAGAAAAAGATGATGCTACGCAAGTAAGTGGAGATAATTTTAGTTTGGAGGGTGCACTTGTACTTTTCAAAAAAGCAAATTCTTTGGAAGAATTTGAAAAATTACTTAATGATGAAAGTAACAACGTCAATAATCTTGATTTGAATAATGACGGAAACACTGATTATATCAGTGTAGAAAGCATCAAAGATAATGATACTCACGCAGTCGTGCTTAGTACATACCTAAAAGACAATGAAAAACAGGATATTGCGACTATTGGTATAGAAAAAACAGGTAAGGAAGAAGCAACACTTCAAATAATAGGAGATGATGAACTTTATGCCAAAAACACTATTGTAGAGCCTTTTGAGGTAGATGAAAAATCAGGAAAATCTAAAGGTCCTAATGTTTCAGATGTAAAAATTACTAGGCTAATTGTAAATGTATGGGGTTGGTCTTGTGTACGTTATATGTATGCCCCGAGATATGTAGTTTGGAGTTCTCCATACCGTTGGGGAGCATATCCTAGCTATTGGAGACCCTGGAGACCAATGAGATACGGAGTATTTTATACAAGAGTTACGCCATATAGGTCATTTTACCGTCCTACGCAGACTTTTAGAGTTGTCAATGCAAGAAATATTTATATGCCAAGAAGGCGTACAACTACCATTATTGTACACAAAAATAGAGGACATAAAACGGTTATTGTCAAACAAGGCAAACGTGGAAACGTGAAAGCACATAAAACCGTTGTACGCAAAACTCCACACAGAAGACGTAAATAAGGTTTTTGAGATATTTCAAAAAGCAAAGCCATTCAAATTTGAATGGCTTTGCTTTTTTGAAATATCTCAGTCCCAATTTATTCCTTTACTAATTTCTTTAAAATCCTACCTTTATCAGAAGAAATTTCTAATAAATAAATGCCGTTAGCCTTGTTTTCTAAAGAAATAGGCATTTGTTGTGTATTTTTTTCTATTTCAGAAAAAATAACTTGCTTTCCTTGTGCATCATACACACGTAAAGTACCTTTTCCTAGTTGCAAGCTACTAAAATCAACCTTAAAATCTCCATTTGAAGGGTTTGGAAATACTTTTATCTGGTTAGAAAGTGCGTTGTCTGTGCTTGTGGTTGGGTTTTGTGTTATAGCAAATGTATAAGTTTGCATTGGGCTGTTACTTGCACAAACACCACTTTGAGTAGCTGTTACTATATAGCTAGTTGATGCTTTTATAGTTGTTGGTGTCCCAGAAATAGTGCCAGTTGCAGTATTTAAAGTTAAACCAGCAGGTAAAAGAGGGGCTACAGAATAATTCAAAGAAGTTGCACCAGTTGCGCCTGCATTCAGCGTGTAAGGCGTACCAATAACACCATCAGTAGCAGTCGTTGTGGTAAATATAATAGTAGGGCAGGGCACTCTAACCGTAATTGTAACATTGCTACTTGTAATTATTACACCTGTGGTAGTGCCTAAGCCTATATAAGAACTTGTAACCACACACTTATACACGCCTTCATCTGTGTTAACAACGCCTATTTTAGTGTAGGTAGCACTATTTGCACTAGGAATAAGCACATTATCTTTGTACCACTGATATACATTGAGTGAGCCACCAATGCTACCACTAATAGTAAGTGTAGCACTAGAAGCTATGGATTGAATTGATGGTAAGATTTTATAGTTTTGTGGATTAGCACTATAAACAGGAGGTCTTGGGTTTATAGCTTCCAAATCAGCAAAATCTAATTGATTATCCAAAGGATTAAATGAAATCAAACTAGTTGGTAAGGGTGGTAAACTTGTTAATTGATTACTACCACAATTCAAAACAGTTAAACTAGTTGGTAAGGGTAGCAAACTGGTTAATTGATTACGACTACAATCCAAATACGTCAAACTAGCTGGCAATACTGGCAAACTTGTTAAAAGATTATTTTCACAATTCAAATTCGTCAAATTTGCTGGCAATACTGGCAAACTTGCTAATTGATTAGAGAAACAATTTAAATTCGTCAAAGTAGTTGGTAAGTTAGCTAAACTCATCAGGAGATTAATAGAACAATTTAAATTTGTCAAAGTAGCTGGCAAGGCAGGTAAACTAATGAAGAGATTAATAGAACAATTTAAATTCGTCAAAGTAGTTGGCAAGACAGGTAAACTTGTTAATCCATTATTACTACAATTCAAATTTGTCAAAGTAGTTGGCAAGGCAGGTAAACTCATCAAGAGATTAATAGAGCAATTTAAATTCGTCAAGGTAGTTGGTAAGACAGGTAAACTTGTTAATCCATTATTACTACAATTCAAAGTTGTCAAAGTAGTTGGCAAGGTAGGTAAACTTGTTAAGGAATTACCAGAATAATTCAAGGACTGTAAACTGATAAAATGCTCTATACCAATCAAGTTAGTAATACCAAGATTTGATATATTCAATCCAGTAGCAGAAGTAATTCCAGTACAAGTAGTTTCCATTTGTACACCCACAAAACAAGCAGGATAAAGTACCTGCAATCTTGTTCTAAAATTAGCATCAGGAATATTGACCAAAATAGCCTTTGCAGGTGTGTATAAGCACACAAAAGCAAGCAATAACAAAAAGTACATTTTCTTTTTCATAGAAAAACAATCAAAAAATTGAGTTAAAAGATTTACCCCGTAAAAATACTGAAAAGAAATACATAAATCAAAATAAAAATTTATTTTACCCAAAAAAAGCTTTTAATTCATCAAAAGAGATAAAAATAATAGCAAGTACCGCCATAAGTAAACCAATAATATTGAATTTATTTAGTTTTTCCTTGAAAATAATAATAGATGCCACAGATGAAACAATTATTACGCTGATATTAAACAAAGGAAAGAAAATTGCGCCATTTCCGCCAAAACTATCCAAAGCACGAAACATAAAATAAATAGAAAAAAAGTTTGGAACACCCAAAACAACACCACCAATTAGGCTTTTTAGTTCAAATTTTTCTTTTTTGATAAGAAGAATAACAATACCAATGACTGCCGCCACAGAAAAAATAACTATTGTAAAAAGTGCTTTTTCAGTATTATCTGTGATAAATTTCGTATTCACAAGGTTCATCATCAAATCAATAAAGCCACTCAAAATAAATACCAGAAAAGAAAGCAAAAAAGCCTGTTTAGGACTAATAGAAGTATTTACTTGTTGTTGATTATTATTTTGATTATCACTTTCTATAACTTTTTTCTTAATAGAAGTTAGTATAATAGCACCAAAAACCAATATCAAACCCACATACCTAAACACCCCAAAATCTTGCGTTGTGTTGAGATAAAGCAAACTAAAAAGTACAGGAATGATAAGAGAAATTTTTGAGGACAAAGAAGATGCTGTAACACTTACTTTTTGAGCAGTATAACCCATCAAATAGAAAGTAGAAATAAATACAAACCCCATTCCCATAGCTATTTGCACCCAAGTTTTATCTAAAGAAATTTTATTTACTACACCAAAATCACCAATAAAAATAAAACCTGTAAGGATACAAACAAAATAATTGCTTACAATAGCTTGCAACATATTGACTTTGAACTGATTAAAGCCACGAAAAATTACAAATAAACTAACTGAAAGACAAACACCAATAATAAAATATATCATTTGGAAAAGTTTTTTGGAAATGTAAAAAGATGGGATACTTCACGAATAGTCGGAGACTTTCGTGAAGTTACTTTGATAGGAGAGATGCTTTTGAGCGCAAATAAACTGTATTTTTCATTCTCAAAAAACTCCTTATAGCAAACTAAAAACTACTAAACAAAAAAGCACACCTCTGTAAGGAGATGTGCTTCTTTATTTATATTAACCAAGAAAAACTATACTTTCTCTGGCAAAATTTCTGTAATTTGACCTGCACCAACTGTACGACCACCTTCACGGATAGCAAAACGAAGACCTACGTCCATTGCTACCTTTGCAAGTAATGTTACATCAATTGTCAAGTTGTCGCCTGGCATAACCATATCAGTTCCTTCTGGCAACATAATTTCACCTGTTACGTCTGTTGTACGCAAGTAAAACTGTGGACGGTATTTGTTAAAGAATGGTGTATGACGACCGCCTTCTTCTTTTGATAAAACGTACACTTCAGCTTTAAAGTGAGAGTGAGGTTTTACAGAACCTGGCTTGCAAATTACCATTCCTCTACGGATTTGTGCTTTGTCAATACCACGTAACAATAGACCTACGTTATCACCTGCTTCACCTCTGTCTAGGATTTTACGGAACATCTCAACACCTGTTACAACAGATTTAAGACCTTCTGCACCCATACCCAAGATTTCAACTGGCTCACCAGAGTTGATGATACCGCTTTCAATACGACCTGTAGCAACTGTACCACGACCTGTAATAGAGAAAACATCTTCAACTGGCATCAAGAAATCTTTATCTGTGATACGTGGAGGAATTGGAATGTAGCTATCTACTGCTTCCATCAACTGATTGATTGTATCTACCCATTTTGGCTCACCGTTCAAACCACCAAGAGCAGAACCACGAATAACAGGAATATTATCACCATCAAATTTATAGAAAGAAAGTAGTTCACGGATTTCCATTTCAACTAATTCCAAAAGTTCTTCATCTTCAACCATATCAACTTTGTTCATAAAAACAACAAGTTGAGGAACACCTACCTGACGAGCAAGCAAGATGTGTTCACGAGTTTGTGGCATAGGACCATCAGTCGCAGCAACCACTATAATAGCTCCGTCCATTTGAGCAGCACCTGTTACCATGTTTTTCACGTAATCTGCGTGACCTGGGCAATCAACGTGTGCGTAGTGGCGGTTTTTTGTTTCGTATTCAACGTGTGCAGTATTGATTGTAATACCACGTTCTTTTTCTTCTGGTGCGTTATCAATAGCAGAGAAGTCTGTTTTTTTAGTAGAACCTTGTGTAGATAATACAGAAGTAATAGCTGCAGTCAAAGTAGTTTTACCATGATCCACGTGACCAATAGTACCAATGTTTACGTGTGGTTTTGAGCGGTCAAAATTTTCTTTTGCCATATTTGATTTGAGAAACCTCGTTTAAAATGTTTGTAACAATTATTCTGATTATTTTAGCAACTATCCACAGCCTAGAGCCAACAGTGGGAATTGAACCCACGACCCCTTCCTTACCATGGAAGTACTCTACCCCTGAGCTACGTCGGCTGATGTAGCGGTTTGCTTGCGCAATGTAATACCATAAACACTTACTAAAAAGAGCGAAAGACGAGGCTCGAACCCGCGACCTACAGCTTGGAAGGCTGTCGCTCTACCAACTGAGCTACTTTCGCTTATTGAACTGATTTTGACTTTAGTTTTTATTTTTTTACTTCAAAATATAGGTTATTTCAAACTAAAAATATAAACACTAATCTCACCAGTTTTAAATCTGAAAAGTTGGTGCTTTAAAGATTTTTGTGGGGACGGGTGGATTCGAACCACCGTATGCTTGCGCAAACAGATTTACAGTCTGTCCCATTTGGCCGCTCTGGTACATCCCCTTGCTAAAGTCTGTGATTTATTTATTCTTAATGAATTGAATAAACTTTTTATTTGACTTATTGATAATCACTATTTGATTTCAGATGCAAAGGTACAAAAATGTTTTTTATCTGCAAATTTTTTTTACTATTTTTTTTAATTTTTTCTGATTTATTTTTCTGAAAATATTTAAAATGCTGATTATCAAACAAATTATTTTCAGAGAAATCTTGTTTCTTCTAAAATATTAATGGATAATTTAGCCCAAATATGCTCCACCATCTACTGTAATGGTTTGCCCTGTGATAAAACTAGCTTCTTCTGACACCAAAAAAAAGCAGGTATTAGCAATATCTTCTGGTTGCCCAATGCGTCCAACAGCTATTTTAGCTACAAATTGCGCTTTTATTTCAGTGGGAACAGTTGCCAAAATAGGTGTTTCTATTGCACCAGGCGCAATGGCATTGACATTGATGCCATTTTTGCCTAATTCTCTTGCCCAAGTTTTGGTAAGCCCAATAATAGCTGATTTGCTGGCAACATAATTGCTTTGCCCAAAATTGCCATAAATGCCCACCACAGATGAAATATTTACTATTTTACCGTTGTTTTGTGCTATCATTGCAGGCAAAACAGCTTTTGTACAACAAAAAACAGCATTCAAATTGACATCAATCACGCTTTGCCATTGCTCTAAGGTCATTTTTTTCATAGATGCGTCACGAATGATGCCTGCATTATTCACCAAAATATCTATTGTTTTGTGCTTTTTGATGATGTTTTTTGCGGCATTTTCTACGGAATCAAGAGAAATAATATCAATATTTTCCATTACCTCAACAGAAAAACCTTTATTATTAAGATTTTGAGCAAGATTTTGCGCTTTTTCAGTTTGTAAATCCCAGATAATTACGTGTGCGCCCTCATGAGCAAGACGTATCACAATAGCCTCGCCAAGCCCTTGTGCGCCACCTGTTACGATAGCAATTTTATTTTTTAATTTCATAAGAAATAAATGTGTGTTTTTTGTTAATCCAAATAAAAGGTATCTGGTTTTATTTGGATAATATTTAATTTTTTTGCAAATTTTCCTACTAATAATGGTCTAAAATCATCAGCAAAAACATATTTTTTTCTTGAAAGGATAGTGTCTTGTGATGTATTTTCATTATTATTTTGATGCTCCTTTTGATGACTAAGGGGATAAATAATGGTTTCTTTCCACATATATTGCGTATGTAATTGTTCGTGTAAGATGCGCCAACCAGTGCCAGAAACAGTTACTTCAATATTTTTATGATTATCAAGAAAATGCGTATTTTTGTGTGTATGTAGTTTATGCTCAAAATCAACTGCATAAAGCAGTATTGCGCTATGCTGATGCCCTAATTCATTAAAAAACCAAAAAATAACAGCAAACAACAAACACGCCAAACTAGCCTTCAAATTGGTGCGGTTGGTCAGACGGAAAGGCTCTAAAAGCCACGCAAAGATATTTCTGAAAAATTCCACTTTTTGATGTGTGAAGTGTGATATATGATGTGTAATGTACTCTTTGACGAATTTCTAGTTCTTAATTTTGCCCAATTAAGAAATTTTATAGCATATTTCAAAATTTTTTAGTTATTTTTGTATTTGTTTTTCCACGCTCCGTAAGTACGACTTACGGCTATTAACATTAAATCCTTTCAGGATTGCAATACAAATGATAGAATTTATAAATATATTTTATCAATGTCGTTGTCTAACTTATAACTCACAATTCAAAATTCACAACTCAAATGTTGCCTCTTGACACTCCTTTTTACTTTTTTGGTTCACAAAATAGCCAAGATAAAGATGTTTTGCTGGAATGTAGCAATATTCCAGACAAACAAACTGCTCATAATTGGATACAAGCCTACAAACAAACATTAGCCTTAGATTGGAATATCAACTTGATTACTATTGAAAATCAGCAAGTTGTTAATACAATTCCTTCAAAAGCAACCATTGATGGGGTACATAATTCTTTGCTTGATACTTATCAGTTGCATCAGCAAAAACACAATATTCCTATTAAAAACAGGCTTAAAAGGCATATTTTGCTAAATACTTACCGTTGTATTCGTACTATTTTGACTTTTTGTACTCGTACCAATTACAGAAGCCAAATTAGACCAACTTTGAATGGAATTCATCCATTTTTTCATAAAATAAACTCTTTGGAAATTATTGATTTTCAACAGATTAAGTCTTTTGAGGCAAAATATTCAGATGACGTAAATATTTGGAAAACTATTGCTTTTTATCTTGGTCAAACGCTTGCTTTATGGCAAGGAACAGAAATTTATACAAAAGATGATTTAGTTAAAAATTTTCCTGCATTTGAAAATTTTATTTATAGGAAAAATTTAACAGAAAACGACCTGAAATACCTACAAGAAATTAAGAATTTTTTTGTGGCAGAATTACGAAAAATGCCATTTGAAAATACAGAAATAGGTATTCTAGTACTTAATGACGAAAAAATAAATATGGAGTTGGAAATAAGTAATTGAAATTATGCTAAAATTCTCAAACTTTGTGGATTTATTACTACAATAATTTTCTCCTCAAAAATATAATTTTCTCCATCAAGATGGCAAAAATCTGCTTTTTGGCGTGTAATAGTAACTTTTTTGACAAGATAATTTTCGTAGAATTTTGATTTGTCTATAGTTTTCAAAAAAAGTCTAGCACCAAAAATAGGCATCAACCATTTAGGAAATGGTTTTACTAAACAAACATTCAACAAACCATCAGAAATATTGGCTTGGGGTGCAATGAAGGCATTATTTCCAAATTGGGCAGCATTGGCAAAAGTCAAAGAAAATGCTACTTTTGATAATTTTATTTCTTGATTATCAGCTGTTTGCATTTCTAAATGATAGGTTTCAGGAATAAAAGTCTTAAAAATATGAAAAGTGCTTTTGATATAATTCCAAAATCCTCGTGCCTTAGCTTTGGCAAAATGTGCGCTTACGTGAGCATCAAAGCCTATTCCTGCCGTACAAAAAAATGAATTTTCATTTAATGTGCAGGTATCAATAATGGTGATTCTAGTTGATTTTTCTTGTAAATTATCATTTAAATTATTGATTTCAGTAATCTTTTTATTGATAAAAGACAATGCTTTTTCTATTTCCAAAGGGATTTTTAGGTGTCTTGCAAGCCCATTTCCAGAGCCACAAGGCACTATTCCCATTATTTTTTGCGTATTGGTCAGCACTTTTGCCACTTCATTGATTGTACCATCTCCACCAACAGCAATAATGTAAGAAATATCAGTTTTTAGTAGATCTTTCGCTATTTCTGTGGCGTGATTGGCACGCTCTGTAAGGAAAATTTCAACAAGAAAATCTTTATCTAAAACCTTCTTAATTAAATCATTAAAATTAGTTTTTGCTATTCCACCAGAAATAGGATTGATAATAAAAGCTACTTTTGGAATGGTTTTTGAAATATTTTCAGAAGTTGTTTTTTCAGTCATCACTACACATAAAAAGGTTTTATCATAAAATACACAATAACTCCTGTAATTGACACATAAAGCCATATTGGGAAGGCAAAACGTGTGTTTTTCTTATGGTTTTCAAAGTCGCCAATGTAGGCAAAATACATAGACATCAACACAAAACGCACCACCACAATAGACAATAAAATATGAGAAATCAGAAAGAAGAAATAAATTCCTCTCAAAAAACCTTCTCCTCCATACTTTGTAGACTGATTTGACACGTGATACAAAATATAACTTATCAAAAACAACGCACCCAAACCAAAACAAGTAGTCATTAGCCTTTTATGTAATGTAATATTTTTATTTTTTATAGCAATAAAAGCCATAATCAGCAAAATAGAAGTGAGAGAATTGATGCTTGCGCTTACTGTCGGTAAGATTTTCGTCCACTCACCAAGTGGCAATTTGT
>JAYVHJ010000079.1:0-3065 GCA_043771315.1 Raineyaceae bacterium | reverse complement strand
GATAATAATGTGTACTGATGCTGATTGTGGGGTAAAACCTACTTGGCTTGCTATTATGGCTGATTTTTATATGCAAAATGATGTCGTTTGTGTGAGTGCGCCTGTATATTTTGCTGATGTAAGTAATATTTTTGAGAAAATGCAGGTTGTTGAGTTTGCAAGTCTTGTAGGAAGTGGTGCTGCTTGTTTGGGGCTAAATATGCCTAATATGTGCAATGGAGCTAATTTTTCCTACAAAAAAAGTGCTTTTGTAGAGGTTTCAGGTTATGCTGGTGTGGAGCATCTTATTTCTGGAGATGATGAATTTTTGATGCACAAAATAGCTAAAAAATTTCCTAAAAAAGTAGCTTTCCTACGTGATAAGCGTGTTATTGTGGCTACACAAGCACAAAAAACACTTTCAAGTTTTATCAACCAACGCAAACGCTGGGCAAGCAAATGGCAATATTATGAAGGTCTTGCACCTAAAATATTGGCTTTTTTTGTTTTTTTGGTAAATTTAATGATGCTTTTTAGTGGAATAATGGCATTTTGGGATATTCTTTTTATTATTCCAATTCTACTAAAATTTGTTTTGGAATTTGTTTTTTTAAGTCAAATTTTGTACTTTTTTGGAGAAAAAAACAAGATTTTTTTTATTCCTCTTACGTTTTTGGTTTATCCTTTTTATGTTATTTTTATTGGAATAACTAGTCAGAAAAAGAACTTAAAAGCATTTTCTTGGAAAAACAGAAACTTCTAAATCAGATGTGAAGTGTAAAGTGTGAGGTGTGAAGTATTTTTTGTTGTTTTATTTTTCTAATATTTAACCTCACACTTTACACCTCACACTTCACACCTCAATATTATACCATTTTTTCTTTCTCCAGCTGCTTAATTTGAGTTGGATAACGCCAAAAAATGCTTCTCTGAATATATTAGCGGACATTTTGGATTTGCCTTTGGTGCGGTCTGTAAAAATAATAGGTACTTCCGTAACCTTAAAACCATATTTCCACGTCTTAAACTTCATTTCTATCTGAAAAGCATAACCCACAAACTTAATATTATCTAAATTGATGGTTTCCAAAACTTTCCTTCTATAACATTTAAAACCTGCGGTAGTATCAGAAATAGGCATTCCCGTCACGAAACCCACATATTTACTCGCAAAATACGACATCAAAACCCTGTGCATTGGCCAGTTTACCACGTTTACGCCTGTGGCATAACGTGAGCCAATAGCTAAATCTGTCCCATTTTTACAACTATCATACAAATGTACCAAATCATCAGGATTATGAGAAAAGTCTGCGTCCATTTCAAAAATATAATCATATTTTTTGTTGAGCGCATACCTAAATCCGTGAATATAAGCCGTTCCTAACCCCAGTTTGCCTGTTCTTTTCTCCAAAAACAAATTAGCAGGAAATTCTTTTTGTAAGTCTTCTACTTTTTGCCCAGTACCGTCTGGTGAGCCATCATCAACAATAAGAATATCAAAACTTTTAGGCAAAGAAAACACCTTCCTAATAATGGATTCAATGTTTTCTATTTCGTTATAAGTTGGAATAATTACTAATGAGTCGTTCAATGGCTGAATGGGAAGTTTGAATATAAAAGTTTAAGTTGTTTGTAGTTTAAATTACGTAAAATTACGTAAAAAATTGTTTTTTGACAGTTTATTTTTGATGTTCTAATAGCTTTATTGTGTAGATATGCACCACAGTGAATATCTACACAATACATTTTATGTCACATCATTTAGTAATTGAAAAACTATTTTCTTTTTAGTTTAACAAATACGGAAAAGTGGTCGCTATAACCGCCCAAATACTTTGTGCCTGCATAAGTACGGAAGGGATTTCCTTTAAATTTGCCTTCTTTTTCTTGCAAAAATTCTGGCATAAAAACTTGTGCAGAATTTTTTACATAATAAAGTTTTGATTTTTTCTCTGCCATAGCCTTAGAAACAATGATTTGGTCAAGCATATTCCATTTTCCGTCATGTTTGTAGCTGCCTTTACCTTGGTCTTTCAAAACGCCCATTGCGTTAAAAAGTTCTCCATTTTTCATATATTTAGTTTCTTTTTGAGCTTTTAAAGCATCTTTCATACTTTTATTGTTAGGCTCGTCATTCATATCTCCCATAATCAAAATATTGGCTTTTGGAGATTTTTTTTGTAGCATATCAACTTCCGTACGGATTTGCTCCGCAACAAAAATACGGCTACTTTCACTCACGTCTTGCCCACCTCTACGTGAGGGAAGATGCGCCACAAACAAATGAAGTGTGTCACGTCCACCAATTACGCCAGAAACCATCAAAATATCACGTGTGCGGTCTGTTGGATTATTAGGGAAAATAGTTTTAATGGCTTTACTATCAAAAACAGTAAAAATAGCCTTTTTATAAATCAATGCAACATCAATTCCACGCTCGTCAGGAGAATCATAATGCACTATTCCGTATTTTTTTGGTGCAAGTTTTGGCATAGCAATCAAATCTTCAATGACTTTTTTATTTTCTACCTCACAAAGTCCCAAAATATCAGGTGCATTGGTGCTTCCAAGTTGTGAAATTACTTCAGAAAGTCTGTCTAATTTAACATCATAGCGTTCTTTTGTCCATTTACTTTTACTTTCTGGCAAAAAATCTTCATCATTAATATTTGGGTCGTCTTCTGTATCAAAAAGATTTTCAATATTATAAAAGGCTACTACAACCTCTTTGGGTGGTGCTTGGAAAACATAAGCTGTACCAAAAATAGTTATCAAAATAGCTAAAAGTGGTAAAATTATAGTTTTGCTGAAACGTTTTTTATTTTTCATAAAATTTATTAGAAATTATTAACTTTATTTTCTGTATTATTTTACACAAAAATACAAAAAATTCCTTCAAAAATCTTTCTAAAAAGAGATTTTTTTAAAATTTGGTAATTCGTAAGCATTTTTGTAATTTTGCAAAATTTAAAATTATCTTTTTAGGTATGATTTTTGATACTTACGTTTTCACCTAAAAAAGAGAAATACATTTATTTTGGTAAAATTTTATATTCGTACTTCGTACCTCTTATTTCGTACCT
>JAYVHJ010000078.1:0-2307 GCA_043771315.1 Raineyaceae bacterium | reverse complement strand
GAAAAAAACAGAAAATGCCGTTGTGATGATAAAATTAGCTTTTATAAGTATGATTTTAAATCACTTTTAAAAAGAAATAGTTTCTAAACATACTCTTAGATAAAAACGTATATTTTCTTCTGTTTTACCATTCTTTTCTCGTGTAGATTCTATCATTATAACTGTTTTAATACCTTTCCACTCCTCTAGAGACTCCAAAAAAGTCAAATTTTGGCAAATATAACAAGTTCGTTTTTCTATACGTCCACTCCCAAAATCATCCCATATATCTTTTTGAAGTACACTTTTGTGTTTTTCAAAATAATCTTGTATTTGTTCATAAATGGTTTTCTGATTACGTTTTAAAGCTAATAAGTAATATCCTCCTTTATCTATAATTTGGCTTGCAACGCTTGTAGTACAAGCAATTGCATCAATACTTACTATGGCGTTTTTGATGTCTAACTTCTCTATAAGCAAAGGAATAGCTGTTTTTTCGTTACTTTTGCTATCTACAGCTACTTGTCCCAAACTTAAACCTTGTTTTGATATAAAGGCACTTACAAGGCATAAACCACTCTTTTTTTTACCTGATTGCCCTGTACCACGAAGTACCTTACCATCTATATTAATTTGGTGGCTCACAACATCATTTACCTCCATAAATGACTTAATATCTTTTGAAAAATCAATTAAACATTCTTCAAATTTTTCAGTATCCATCAAACGAAAAACCCTGTTAATAGTGTCGTGAGATGGAATTCCATTTGGAAACTTAAGAAATGTTCTTAGAAACTCTTCTTTTTCACGTCCATATTGTTCAATGTCTTCAAACTCATCTGCGCCACAAATCATAGCACAAAGGCTTAACATTAAAATATCTGACAATAAGTGCAATCTGCGCCTATTTATTCTAAAATCTGGCACTTTTGAGAAAAAATTTATTCCTTCCATTTACCAAAGATAGCTGTTTTTTCGTAAATAGTGCCAAATTAGATGCGAATAACCTATATGTTTTTTGCTTTTTAAGTTTTCCAAACTCAGCATCAAAAATAAATTCTCAATAAAATTGCTTATTTCTCAAAAAAAATGCTCAAATTTGTTGCAATATTGTAATTTAATTATCTAAAAAAAATTATCTAAAACTCAACCTAAATTAAACTTTATGAAACAACTCATCTTATTACAAGAAGGCATTTTTGAAAACTCGTTTGTCATTTTGCTTGTCTTTGGTATTGTTGCAGTCTTTATTTTTCTGTACTTCTTTCCTATTGGCTTATGGATTACGGCTGTCTTTTCTGGTGTAAAAGTAAGTTTATTTCGTTTGGTTTTTATGCGTATTAGGCGTGTACCCCCTCAAACCATTGTACTTGCGCTGATTACGGCAAACAAATCTGGTCTTAATCTTACTATTGATGATTTGGAAACACACTTTTTGGCAGGTGGAAATATCCAATCTGTCATAAAAGCCCTTATTTCTGCTGATAAAGCAGGTATTGCTCTCACTTTCAAACAAGCAACTGCCATTGATTTGGCTGGTAGAGATGTTTTTGAAGGCGTGCAAGTATCTGTAAATCCACGAGTTATCAATACCCCAAATGTTTCAGCAGTAGCTAAAAATGGTATTCAGTTGATTGTAAAAGCACGAGTTACAGTGAAGGCAAATATTGCGCAACTCGTGGGTGGTGCAGGTGAAGAAACTATCCTGGCACGTGTTGGTGAGGGTATTGTAACCTCCATTGGTTCATCTGCTTCACATCAAGAAGTATTAGAAAATCCTGACAAAATTTCTAAATTAGTGCTTTCTAAAGGACTTGATGCAGGAACAGCTTTTGAAATCTTGTCTATTGATATTGCTGATATTGATGTAGGAGAAAATATTGGTGCAAAACTGCAAATAGACAAAGCAGCAGCAGATTTGAAAGTCGCAGAAGCTCGTGCAGAAGAGCGCAGAGCTATGGCGGTTGCCTTAGAGCAAGAAATGAAAGCAAAGGCACAAGAAGCTCGTGCTAAGGTAATTGAGGCGGAAGCAGAAATTCCAAAAGCTATTGCGGAGGCGTTTGCAAAGGGAAATTTGGGTATTATGGATTATTACAAAATGCAAAATATGATGTCTGATACTAAAATGCGTGAGTCTATTGCGCAACCAGACAACAATAAAGCAGAATAATAGTAGTGAGTAGTGTGTAGTGATGAGTGTGTAGTGAAATACATACTCACCACTACTCACTACTCACTAGACCTCCTGCGAAAGTCGGATAGTTGTATTAAAGTCCCTTTCCCAGCAGGGGAAAGGGATTTAGGGATAGGGGTTTGGTTCGTCATTGT
>JAYVHJ010000077.1:0-22043 GCA_043771315.1 Raineyaceae bacterium | reverse complement strand
GATACGCACTGCGGTGCGTATCTACAAATACAAAAACAGATATAATTTTTCTTAAATTGGATCAACATCTACTACAACTTGTGCGCTTTTAAAGTCTTTCATCAACGAAGTTGCTTGCGCTTCTCTGCTAATAATATCTTTAACAACCTTTAAGTTTATCTTTTCTTTCTCCAACTTAATTAAAATAGTCCTCAAATACTGATTGCGTACCCTATCAACCATTGGCGACTCTGGTCCTAGTACTCTTTCCGCCCCTATCTTTATTCGTAAGTTCTCCGCAAGGACTTCTGCCGCCTCAAAAGCTATCTTTTTCTCCGTATGACGTACTGTTAGCTTGATAAGACGTGTATAAGGTGGGTAACCATACTTTTCTCTCTCCAAAATTTCCTCACTAAATAAGCCCTCATAATCTCCTTTGATGACTTTTTGAAGTGTATGATGCTCCATATTAGAAGTTTGAATGATTACGTGTCCTTTTTGTTCCCTCCTACCTGCACGACCGCTGACCTGCGTAATTAACTGGAAGGCTCTTTCGTGTGAACGGAAGTCCGCAAAATATAACAGTCTGTCCGCATCAAAAATACCCACCAAACTAACCTTATCAAAGTCCAAACCTTTACTAACCATTTGCGTTCCCACTAAAATATCTATGTTCCCATTCTCAAATTCATTGATAATGTTCTGATAAGCGTTCTTTTTACGTGTTGTGTCTAAGTCCATACGCCTAACTCTCGCCTCTGGAACAATAACTTTCATCTCATCTTCTAGCTTTTCTGTGCCATAACCAACTGTTTTTATCTTCACAGACCCACAAGCTGGGCATTCTACTGGCAAATTTTGCTTATGACCACAATAATGACACCTAAGTTCTGAAGAATACATGTGAAAAGTGAGCGTTACGTTGCAATTATTACACTTTGGTATGTACGCACACTCTTGACACGTCACATAAGGTGCATAACCTCTCCTATTTTGAAATAATATTGCCTGTTCACCTTTTTTTATGTTCTCTTCTAGTGCATTTATCAGCACAGAAGAAAAACCTTGTTTCATTGTCTTCTCTTTTTTCTCCTTTTTAATATCTACTAATTGTATAAGAGGTAATTGTGCCGTCCCAAAACGCTCTGTCAAGCTGACTAAACCATATTTTTCTGTCCTTGCATTGAAAAATGTTTCAATAGAAGGTGTTGCCGACCCCAACAAAACCTTTGCTTGTTGGCTACGAGCCATAACGAGTGCCATATCACGAGCGTGATAACGGGGCGCAGGTTCGTGTTGCTTGTAAGAAGTTTCGTGTTCCTCGTCCACAATCATTAAACCTAAGTTATCAAAAGGCAAGAAGATGCTAGAACGTACTCCAACCACGAACTGAAACTTTCCAGAGATGACCCCACGCCAAACTTCTACCCTTTCATTGTCAGAGAATTTGGAGTGATAAACTCCCATCTTGTCCCCAAAGACTTTGCGCAACCTCGCCACTATTTGCGTTGTGAGCGCAATCTCTGGCAACAAGAAAAGCACTTGAGAGCCTCCCTCCAGCACTTTTTGTATCAAGTCAATGTATATTTCTGTCTTCCCGCTACCTGTAATGCCGTGCAAAAGAACAGTATCTTTTTTCTGAAAAAGGTCTAATATTTGGTTAGATGCGGTTTGTTGCGCCACACTAAGATTAAGTTCGTAGTCGTCTGCTGCTGCAATGTCGGCAAAACGTGAAATAACAACCTCAAACTCTTCAAACACGCCGTTTTTAATAAGTGTTGAGAGGGACGAATTAGAAATTATCTTGGAAGAAACAAAAATTGTCTTCTCTAAACCTCCTTCATTAAGCGTCCAATCTTTAAACACAGGCACATTACGAAGATACAAAAGCACCACGTCCATTTGTTTTGGTAAATCTTCTAATAATTTAAACAATCTTTCAAGGTCTGCCTTGTCCAGAAAATCACGGGTAAGCCTAATTTTCCTTAATTTTTTAGGTTGATAACGCTCTTTGACTTCTTCATAAACTATTACTGCCTCTTTAAGTACCAAAGATTTGATAAGATTATAAATGTTTTTGACTTCCATCAAAACTGCTGCCTCATTATAAGCTAATGATTTCTTTTCATAAAGAATGTTAATCAATTTTTGTTCTTTTTCTGTGAGTGTAAGTGTCTCTAAATTAATATTTTGGTTAATTTCTACCCTAGATTGGCTACTTATCTTCAAG
This sequence comes from Raineyaceae bacterium, assembly GCA_043771315.1. GTDB lineage: Bacteria > Bacteroidota > Bacteroidia > Cytophagales > Thermonemataceae > JANYGM01. Next base: position 19,834 of record JAYVHJ010000077.1, on the reverse strand, counting down.
CCAGAAGGAAGTGCAGCGTTCAGCACTTCTCCAATGGTACACATATAATAATCAGCCATCCAAACAAACATTTCTAGTTGCTTATGAGTAACTAAGGGTATCTCATCAAGAAGTTCTAAGATGTATTTGGCTTGATATTGTTGGGGCGGATTTTGATGTATTGTGTGAACTACAGCAGTTAAAACCTTTTTATTACCAAATTGCACTATCACACGTGCGCCCACAAGTATATTATCATTTAGCTCAAAGGGAACACGGTAAGTAAACAACTTAGGAATAGGAATAGGTAAAATAACATCAACAAACAAGGTGATGCGTTCAGTTTCTCTGTCCTTACGGAATAATTCATTCATAATTTTAGGTAAAAAATATACATTCATTACGCAATGGGGCATGCCCCATTGTCTGTTTATTTTGTTTTTTTGTTTGTCGTGTTGCTTTCGCACATTGGGCTGGGACAAGCCCAGCCCCTACATTTTCTATGCTTCTTTTTCCTCCACATCATTTTTGATTTTCATAAATAAAAACGCTCCTATTAGCATTATTGCGCCTATTACCATAAAAACAATGACCTTCTGAACAATGGTAAAACTATTCATGTCATAGAAAAATAACTTAGCTATCACACCCAAAAAGTAGAAAATAGACAAACGCATATAGAATTTGAGCCTTTTTTTGGTAGAACTAAACAAAAGTGCCATTGCGTGAATGATAATCACCACAGAAAGCCACACACCAAGCCAATTAGGCGAGATAAAGGCAATAACAAGCGCATAAGCTGCTGTTATAAAAAAGTTCATTAGTACCATATCCACTATCCAAATTTCTTCTGCTTTATGTGGATATTCTACTTGTTTTGGGTGAATTATTTTCACCAAAAAACCTACACTTAAAAGCATCAAAACCAACCAAATAGCAGTATCTACAGTGAAAACCACCATTTCATTAGCCATTTGTGAATAAATGAAGGCTTTTGAGGCTATCCCCAGTAAAAGAATCAAATAACCAACTCTAAATACCAAAGAACGGTTATTTTTAATTGGAACAAACGTATCTTTACTAAAATAAGTAAGCCCAAAAAAGTACACACTTACCACAAAAATCCCACTTGTATAAACTGAAAAAGCATTGATATTTGGATTTTGCATATCTCCGTGTAATCCTACAAAAACCAAGTAACTACAAAGCCCAATGAAATAGAACAAATAAGTAAAAATATAGTTTTCTCTTGCCTGAAAATAATTTTTATCTTTGTAACCTTGTCCGTGAAAGAAAATACCTGCAAGTGCCAAAATACCACCTGCAATGCTCATTGCAGAGTTTTTTATTTCTGTTGGAAGCTTTACTAGCCAATATGTAGCAATGCCAATAAGTCCGTAAAGTTCCAAAGTCATTGCTTTGCGTTTGACAAACAAATTAAGCACGTAATTGATAACTACAGATGCCCAAATAGCCACAGGAAGATAAATTGGATACAATCTATTGACAGAAAATAACAATAATATAGGTACTAACAAGTAGAAAAGTTCTCTGAAAAGTTTTACTAGCGACATTGTAGGTGATTCTGTAAGCATATTTTCCCCTTGATATTCTGGTGCTTGTGGGTCATATTTTGGTGCAGTTTTTTCGTACATTAGTTGCAATAACCACAAACTAGCAAAAATCTCTACCATAGCTATTTTCCCAAGTAATGTTTGCAAGGCAAAAACAGATGAATTTACCTCCAAAATAGACAAATAAGCACCATAACCAATTAAGCCAAGATGTGCAAGCCCTAAAAGTTCAATAAGAAATGATTTGCTACGGTGTCCCCAGAAAATATAGCCATACAAGCCAAAAACACCCAAAATATAGGTTTTCTCACGCATATAGAAGTACACGCATGTCCATATACACGCTAGTAGCAAAGATGCCGCAACTTGATACAAAAATATTGTTAAATTCTCTTCAATATCTACTAACTTTGTTTTAAAATGATTGAAGAAACCTATCAAAATAGCCAAGACTGCCACAAACCCAACAAGTTGAATGTAGCCATCAGTCCAAAGTACAACTTCCCAATTATCAAGTATTTCTGGCATTGATAAAGCAATTTTCCCAGCCGCAAGTAGTAGCCCTAAATAGCCTTCTTTGCGTACCAAAGGCAGATTAAACAGAAATCCGCAATAAACAAGTGCAACCGCTTCCAACGCCCAGAAAATGCCACTTACATTTCTTTCAAATATCAAAGGAAAAGCAAAACCTAAAAACACACCAGAAAGCACAAAAAACAGCGTTGCCATATTATTTGACAAGGTTTTTCTAAATATAGCAAAACCCAAAACAAACACACTCGCATTGGCTAAGTGAATTGTTCCCAAAGTGCGTAAATCTTGAATATTATCATACAAATAAAACAAGTTTACAACCAAAAAACCTGTACTACCAATCAGCATTACAATATTTTTGGATTCTAGGGTTTGTTTTGGTAAGAGATTTTTCTCAAAAATAGCTACATAAAAAAACAAGTATGCAAACGCCAAAAACACTATTGTATATTGCACAACAGGGATTGCAGGCTGTTTTTGATAGAAAATAATAGAGATAGCCACAGATGCCACCACAAAACTAAGCGTATCCATTACTTTCCATTTGATAGCACGCCCTACAAAAAGTGCCGTAATACACAAAATAAACAAGTAAATAAAGTAAAAAACTGTAATATTGATGCTATCAATGTACATAGGCGCAAACGCCCCTCCAAGCAAACTAATCACGGCTACTACCTTTGTTTCGTAGCGGAAAGAAAGATAACTTGTACCAACTGTTACCAAAAATATCAGCACAAAACCTATGGCAGAGTTGCTAAAAACGGTCAAAATAGGAGAATCTGTAAGGGAATAAACAACCAAATATGCGAGCGCACACGCAAGCCCCACAATAGCAGAGCCAAACTCTTTAAATTTTGATTCTTTGTTGTTGAGGCGCAAACCCCAAATAGTCAGACCAGCCACCACAGACGTACTAAACACATATTTGCTAATTTCTGAAAATGTACTATCAGCATATTGCATCAAAAAAGCAAAACCCAAAAGTAACGCAACAATACCGCCCACAACCATAAAGAACACAGGAAGTTGATTTTTTTCTTTGTAATGATTGATAACTTTAAGCGTCATTGTACGCAACTGCGAAAACGGCACAAGCACCTCTACCAAAACCTCTTCCACAACATTTGGCTCTTGTGGAATGGCAGCTAGTCTTTCTTTTTCTGCTTTAATTTCTTGCGCTTTTGCCTGCGCTTTTTGTTGTTTTTCTTTTTGTAATTGCTTGTATTTTTCTTGTTCTTGTTGTTGTACTTTTGCAAATAAAGCCTCTCTTTCTTGTGCTTCTTTCAAGAAAATAGCTGCTTGTTGTTCTCTTTCCTCTTTTTCTAGCTTTTCTTTATCTGATGTTTGTTCTGGTGGTACAATTTCTGGTATTCTTTCAGAAATTATGGCAGGAATAACAGTTGGAATAATTTCAGGAACTAGGGTAAGTGTTTCATCAGAAGATTGCTTGGAGGTTTCCCAAACATCTTTAAATAACTCAAAATTCTTTTCTAATTGGCTGATTTTATTTACTTCTTTTTCGTAAGAATCATAAAATTTATTCATTTCTACGGTCATACTTTTGCGTAAAGCCGTTATTTCATTCTCAAAAACAAGCATATTATCCACAGAAATAGTAATTGCTTCTTGGCATTTGATACAATAATAGCCATTTTGAGGAGAGGAAAAATGATTTTTTGTTTGACAATTTTGACAAGTGATATTCATAATAATAGTTATCTGGTAGAACTCTCCAAAAGTTTTATTGCAAAACTTCTATGTTTTGTGTAAGTTTACGGAAAATATTAGAATAAATATATAAATTCTTTATTTTCTTTGATTTTTTTCAAAAGTAGCGTTTAATATCCTTTCATTTTTCTCAAAATAGTTCTTCAAATATTCCTAATTCACAATTATTATGACAAAGAAACAAATTATTGCTGCTTATGACCCCAACGGTGTGGGAAATCCTGACCATATTTTTGGTTTGCCTTTTGATGAAAAAAACTGTGAAGTAATCCTTATTCCTGTGCCTTGGGAAGTTACTGTTTCTTACAATTCTGGTACTGTGGAAGGTGCAAATGAGGTTTTTAATGCGTCTGCGCAGGTTGATTTGTTTGACCCAAGCATTAAAGATGCTTGGCAACTAGGGATTTTTATGCCTGAAGGAGACCAAGATATTGCAGATACTTCTTATGTTTTGCGTGAAGAAGTAGAGTCTTACATTACTTGGCTAGAAGAAGGAGAAGACAAAGAAAGAAAAGATGCTGCTTACCTCGCAAAAATTCCTGCAAAAATCAATAAAGAGTGCAAAAAACTCAATGATTATGTAGAAAAAACGGCTCTTGCGCACCTGAAAAAGGATAAACTCGTAGGTCTAGTAGGTGGCGACCATAGCACACCACTTGGCTTTATGAAAGCTCTTGCCACAAAACACGAAAAGTTTGCTATCTTGCAAATTGATGCTCATTGCGACTTGCGTGATGCGTATGAAGACTTTGAGTTTTCTCACGCTTCTATTATGCACAATGCGCTCAAAATGAAGCATATAGAGAAACTTGTGCAAGTGGGAATTAGGGATTATTGTGAAGAAGAATATGAGTATATCCAAAATTCTAAAGGACGTGTGAAAACTTTTTTTGATAAAAATATCAAAAATCAGCGTTATGAAGGGAAAACTTGGAGTGTTATCTGTGATGAAATCATTGCAGAACTCCCTGAAAACGTCTATATTAGTTTTGATATTGATGGACTTGACCCAAAACTTTGCCCAAATACAGGTACGCCTGTTCCTGGTGGTTTTGAATTTGACGAAATTATTTACTTGCTCACAAGCCTTGTGGGGAAAGGGAAAAAAATTGTGGGCTTTGATTTGGTAGAAATTGCCTCTGACGACCACACAGAATGGGACGGAAACGTAGGCGCACGCCTTTTATACAAACTTTGTAACCTTATGGCGGTTTCTAATGGCAAGCTAAAATTCGCTTAAATAATTGTAAACCTATGAAGTCAGGTGAAACACCTGACTTCACCAAAGAGATGGACAAAAATAATTTAGTCGTAGTAGGAAAATCACCCTCCAAATACATAGAATATGTCAATGGTTATAGGGGTACAAGCAGAGAGGGGATAAATTACCCTGTTGAATATTGGGATGTAGTATGCCACATAAGAGATGTTTTTATAGAATATGATGAATTAACAGAAACAGAAGCTTTTATACGTGATATTGATTTTGCAAGAGAGTTAAGAGATGTTTATAATCAGGTGTATCCTGATGGACAAAGGGAGATTTTAGAAATAACCTTTGATAATAAAGCATCACAATTAAATGGAACATTTTTAGGATTTGACATTGTTAATTGTGAAAAATCTAATATTCTCTGGATATTAGCACTTTTCAATTGTGAAATTGTTCATGGAAGTGAATTTGGTAAGACCTTAAAGCTAATATCTCCTAATGTTGTCAAATTATTAAACGAAAGTTATTTATTTAATAATTATGAAGATGCAAAGATGGTGCTGAAACTTATAGAAGGAATTTGCGAGATATTTCGTCAGTTATCACCTCGTCGTACATATGAAGTTATAGGTGTATATCTAGTAGAATAAAAGACTATTTCCTGTGGTGTCAGAAGTTTCCTTTTAACACCAAGCTACGTCAAACAATGTATTTCATTCACAATTTAAAATTCACAATTCAAAAAAATGGTTTTCTTTTTAATAATATTGCTTGTTGTAGCAGTACAAATATTCTTTGAATGGTGGTTGATGGCAGTGGTTTGCTATTTTGTGGCAGCTATTTTGGGCAGAACTGCGTGGGGAGTCTTCTTTTCAGCTTTTTTTGGTGTGTTTTTTGTCTGGGCTACCAAAGCTTTTTGGGCTGATTTGCAAAATGAACAAATACTTTCTGGAAGAATTGCAGAACTCTTTGGCTTATCTGCTGGAAGTGAATGGCTTTTTGCCATTATTGCTATCATTGGAGGTATTATTGGAGCATTTGCGGCTATTTCTGGGTATTATACAAAGCGTATTTTTATCAAAACAAAGCCAACTTCAATTATTAGTAGATAAAATCTAATTACGAATTATCAAAAAATGAAAAATACACTTTTTTTAATACTTTTTAGCCTACTTTTTATAGGGAAAATAAGCGCACAAGACAATAAAAAAGCCACTGAAATACCTGATACAAGGATTTTGTTATCTGATAAATGGCTAGGAGAATGGAACGGAGAAATGAAAGTAATAGGTGTACCCAAAATGGATAAAGTAGATGTCAAACTTATCATTAAAGGAGAGAAAAATGCATCTAAATGGGTTTGGTCGCTAAAATATGGCACACAACCTGCTCGTGAATATGAACTTTTAGGTAAAGATACACAAAAAGGCAAATACATTATTGACGAAAAAAATTCTATTTTACTGGAAACTTACTTTTCACAAGACGTGATGACTGCTATTTTTGAGGTAGAAGGAAACCAAATAATGACCGTTTATAGACTAGAAAATGATAATTTAATCTTTGAAAACACAACTATAAAACCTGCAAAGGTAATGAAAACTGGTGCAGGAGATAAAAACACACCAGAAGTTAAAACTTATCCTATTGCAGGATTTCAACGAGCTGTTTTGAAGAAAAATAAATAAATTTCAACATAAAATATAACTTAATTTACTCAAAATATAATTTAATGAATTATATTTTGAGTTTTTTATGTAAAATTTTTACTTAAAAAACTGCGTTTTGAGTATATTAAGCCATATTTTTGAAGTTTTTATAAAAAAATTCAAAAAAATATAGCAAAAAATTTGGAAGTAATACAAACTTCTTATACTTTTGCAACACATTTACCAACTCACACTTGGTTTATAAAGATGAAGGGAGAGATTAGGCTCTACGAACTTCAGGCAACCTCCCATTTTAGTGGCTAATTTGGAAAAGGTGCTAAATCCTACCTAGAACTAGCAGTTGCTAATAGCAAATGCTAGCATTATAAGAATATACTAGGAAAGATAAACGAACATTCAACGAAATGAAAACCACAGACTCCAACAAACAAAAACCCAACAACCTTTCAGGTTACTCCGACCCAATTTTTACAATGCTTTGCTGCTGTTGTTGCTGTTTCTCGCTCTAAACACATCTTTTTAAGATATTTTAGTCCTGCACTACTATCTTTTTATTTTGTGAATAGCGCAAAGCTTCACTTTGTCTAAAATTAGCACTTTATCTGTGTGTTTTAGTCATAGGAATGTCTTATTATTTCCAAATTACAAGTTTTTAAGTTAAAATTAGCACTTAAAAACTCAAAATATCAAGAAAATAATAACAAACAGCATCAAAACAACACCAATCATCAAGAAAAAATACACAATTTTCCTTATATTTTCAACAAAAACCCCTATTTATTATGTCTAATTTCAAATTTGAAACCCTACAACTACATTCAGGACAAGAAGCTGACCCTACAACTGGCTCACGTGCAGTTCCTATCTACCAAACTACCTCTTATGTCTTCAAAAATGCAGAACACGGTGCAAATTTGTTTGCTTTAAAAGAGTTTGGAAACATTTATACACGCCTGATGAACCCTACAACAGACGTACTTGAGAAAAGAATTGCTGCGCTTGAAGGTGGTGTTGCGGCTCTTGTCGTGGCATCTGGACAAGCTGCACAATTTATTGCCCTTAACAATATTTTGGAGGCAGGCGACAACATTGTAAGTACATCTTTTTTGTATGGAGGCACATACAACCAGTTTAAAGTGGCTTTTAAGCGACTTGGCATTGAGGTACAGTTTGCTGATGGCGACAAACCTGCTTCTTTTGAAGCACTTATCAACGAAAAAACGAAGGCTATTTACCTTGAAACAATAGGAAATCCTGGTTTTAATATCCCTGACTTTGAAGAAATTGCCAAAATTGCCAAAAAACACGACATTCCTCTCGTTGTGGACAACACTTTTGGAGCTGGTGGCTATCTTTTTAGACCTTTGGAACACGGTGCAAACATTGTGGTTGCATCTGCTACCAAATGGATTGGCGGACACGGAACAAGTGTAGGCGGTGTTATTGTTGATGGTGGCAATTATGACTGGGGTAATGGTAAATTTCCGCAATTTAGCCAGCCATCAGAAGGTTATAACGGCTTAGTTTTCAATAATGTCTTTGGAAAAGGAAATCAAAATGGCTTCCCTAACATTGCTTTTATTATTAGGGCGAGAGTTGAGGGCTTGCGTGACTTTGGTCCTGCCATAAGTCCATTTAATTCTTTCCTATTGATACAAGGAATTGAAACACTTTCACTTCGTGTGGAGAGAACTGTACAAAATGCGCTAGAGCTTGCACAATGGTTGGAGAATCACGAGCAAGTGGAGTTCGTGAATTATCCTGGACTTGCAAGCAGTCCGTATAATGACCTCGCAAAGAAGTATTTGAAGAAAGGTTTTGGAGGGGTTTTGTCCGTTGTTCTCAAAGGAGGCAAGGAAAATGTAGAAAAATTTGTCAATAGTTTAGCACTTGTTAGCCACCTTGCTAATGTAGGCGACTCAAAGACGCTTATTATTCACCCTGCAAGCACTACACATCAGCAACTTTCAGAAAAAGAACAGATTTCTGCAGGTGTTCACCCAAGTTTGCTACGTGTAAGCGTGGGAATTGAACATATTGATGACATAAAAGCAGATTTTCAGCAAGCATTTGAGAAGATTTTGCAACCAGTTTTAGTTAATTAGTAAGAATTCTGAAAAATTAAACTCTTGGATAGTTAAAGTCTAGTCGTAGTGTCCCACTACGACTGCAAAAAGTGTATTGAGCGTCCCGCTCCTATATTTATTATGCAAAACAAGCGGGACGCTTGAATACATTGAATAGGTCGTAGTGGGACACTACAACCAGAAATACTAAAATTTTATATAAAAAGTATCAAATAATAACAAAATATACTAAAACATTGAGCAAAATAGCTACATTTAATCATTCAGAAACGTTTATTTTAGAATCTGGACAAACAATTTCTAATTTAACACTTGCTTATCAGACTTTTGGAACACTAAATTTACAAAAAAATAATGTAATTTGGGTTTGCCATGCCCTAACTGCTAATGCAGAAGTCAATGATTGGTGGTCTGGACTTTTTGGAGAAGGCAAAATACTAGACCCAACACGTTATTTTATTGTTTGTGCTAATAATTTAGGCTCTTGTTACGGCTCTACTAATGCGCTTTCAATAAATGCAGCTACAAATACGCCTTATTTTCACGAGTTTCCCTTGATTACTATCAAAGATATGGCTAATTCTTTGGAACTTTTGAAAAAACATTTGCAAATTCCGACTATAAAAACCCTAGTAGGTGGTTCTATGGGTGGACAAATAGCTATGGAATGGGCAATTTTAAATCCAGATGTTACTAAAAACCTTATTTTACTCGCTACAAACGCTTTTCATTCTGCTTGGGGAATTGCTTTTAATGAAACACAACGTATGGCAATAGAAACAGACCCTACTTGGGCGCAAACTACGGAAGATGCAGGCAAAACAGGGCTTAAAACAGCTCGTGCAATAGCTTTATTATCTTACCGCAACTACTTTACATACCAAACAGCGCAAAAAGAACCACAAAATACCAAAGTAGATGCCTTTAAAAGTGCGTCTTATCAGCAATATCAAGGTGAAAAGCTCGTAAAACGCTTTAATGCGTATGCTTATTGGACTTTAAGTAAGGCTATGGACAGTCATAATGTCGGAAGAGGCTACAGAAATGTACAAATTGCACTCAAAAAAATCAAAGCAAAGACTTTAATTATAGGAATTTCTTCTGATGTACTTTTTCCTTTGGAAGAACAACTCGTACTTCAACAATATATACCTGACGCTTTTTTTGTAGAAATACAATCTTTGTATGGACACGATGGATTTTTAATAGAATATCAGCAAATAGCAACTACAATTCAAGAATATTTTACTAAAAAAACGCAAGTTTTAACCTTAAACTAAACATTTTTAAAAGATGAAAAACACATTAAAGATTGGTTTGTTTGGCTTTGGCTGTGTGGGTCAAGGACTTTATGATATTATCAACAAAGATGATAATTTTTTAGCAGAAATTGCGCTTATTTGTGTCAAAGACCAAGAAAAAAAGCGTACATTACCTAAAAATATGTTCACTTTTAACAAAAATAGCATTTTGCAAGATACTTCTATCAACTTGGTTGTAGAACTTATTGATGATGCACAAGAAGCTTTTTTGATAGTTTCACAGGCTTTGCGCAATGGAAAGAATGTTATCACAGCCAACAAGAAAATGTTAGCAGAACATCTTCCAAAACTTATTCAAATTCAGCAACAATACGGCACTGCTTTGCTTTATGAGGGAAGCGTTTGTGGTAGTATTCCCATCATTCGTAATTTGGAGGAGTATTATAATAATGAATTGTTATTTTCTGTCAAAGGTATCTTTAATGGTTCTTCTAATTACATCTTGTCTAAGATTATTAACGAGAATGTTTCATATAAAAATGCCCTAGAAGAGGCTCAAAAGCTAGGTTTTGCAGAATCTGACCCCACGCTTGATGTAGGCGGCTACGACCCAAAGTATAAATTGTGTATTCTAGCACTCCACGCCTACGGTTTGCTGGTTGCGCCAGAGAAAGTTTTTAATTATGGTATCAATTCTTTCAATAAATATGACTTGCAATTTGCTAAAGAAAAGGGTTTTAAACTAAAACTTATTGCCAACTCACAAAAAATTAGTGAGACGGAAGTTACTTTGTTCGTAATACCACAATTTATTAACAAAAATCACCCTTTGTACCACGTAGAGAACGAAACTAACGGTGTGATTGTAGAAGCGGCATTCTCTCAAAAGCAAGTTTTCATAGGAAAAGGAGCTGGTGGACACCCAACTGGTGCTGCCGTTTTGTCTGATATTGCTGCGACCTTGTACAACTACCATTATGAGTACAAAAAGAAGCATCAAAAGCGCATTATTTCGTATAAAAAGGACGTTTTTCTGAAAATTTACCTGCGCTATGAAGATGATACTGATTTGTTTTTGTTTGATTTCAAAGAAATTACAGAAAAATATGAGGGACAAGATTTTAAATACCTCATTGGTGTCGTAAATTTAGCTGATTTGCTAGAAAAACAAGAAGAAATACGAGCAAATAACTTGTTTTTGGCAACTATTGGCGAGGAAAATGTAGTAATTAACGTCAAAGTTGAGGAAAAAGAGGAAGTTTTTGCGTAGTTTTTTGTTGTTTTGTCCGTTTCCCCACGTTCCACGTGGGGAACGTAGTACAATATTTTTTCTTATTTTCTTATTGATTTTTAAAAAAAACTGCTTATATTGAGGTCGTTTTAAGGCACTCAAAGCATTTATTTTAGTAATCAAAATGAAAATCCTTCTTTTTAAACTTTTTATAATCCTCAAAAACCTTTCTATCAAAATATATCAGTTCTTGGTGAATGTTACCAAAGAAATACTACTCTCACGCCTATTTTACACATTGCCTTTCCAGCTTCTACTTGTAAACATTAAGAAAAATCAAATTATAATGCTTATTTGGGTGGTCTTATTTCTGATTATTACCAAGAGTATTGGCACAACTATTGGCTTGCCTTATCTGTTTTTAGAGCCTGAATATATGGATAGGGTCAATTTTTGGGGCATTTTCATTGTTGGGCTTGCGCTGGGGGGCTTTACAATGTCTTATCATATTACTTGTTACATCTTGGACGGGCATCAGTTTAGTTTTTTGGGCGGACTTAAACATCCCTTCTCAAAATTTTGTATCAATAACAGCCTTGTTCCACTTAGTTTTATGGCACTTTATCTCTATAATTACTATCATTTTCAAAATATTGATGCCTTAGAAGATAAACACGATATTTATCTTAAAATGGGAGGCTTATTTCTTGGTTACAGCCTAATGAAAGGTCTTTTTTGGGTGTATTTTCTTCTTACGAACAAGGATATTTTTAAGTTTTTCAAGCTAAATTTTAATATTAAGATACGTAGAACCATCATCAGCAGGGTGAATATTATGGAACGCTACAAATCTGCCAAAGAACAGTCCTACAGGGTTGATTTTTACCTCAATGATTACTTTATGCCCAAGCGTGCCAATGAACATACCGCCGTTGAACGCCAAGCTATCTTCAAAGTCTTCAAACAAAACCACTTTAACTCTGTTTTGATACAGGTAGTTATACTTACTATTGTCCTTGTTTTAGGTGCGCACAACAATGAGGCAGTTTTTCAGATACCTGCTGCGGCTAGTGTGTTATTACTTATGACTATTTTCTTGATGTTTTTAGGTGCGTTGTCTTATTGGATGCGTGCTTGGACAAATTTTGCTATTTTTATCTTGGTGTTTTTACTTAATTTTGCCTTAAATCACGAGTTTTTCAAGATGAATTATGAGGCTTACGGAATGGATTATCATACAAACAAAAAACCTGAATATTCTCTCGCAAAAATTGCAGAAGTTTCCGCAGACTCAAACTATAAAAAGGACTTTGATAAGACTATTAAGCTTTTAGATAACTGGCGCAACAAGTTCCCAAAGAATGAGAAGCCAAAATTAGTCTTTATTTGTAGCAGTGGTGGAGGTCTTAGGGCAACGGCTTGGACTATGCGTACTCTTCAACACGTAGATAGCACGCTGGGAGGGCAACTTATGGAGAACACAATACTTATGTCGGGGGCATCTGGTGGTATGGTGGGGGCGGCTTACTTTCGTGAGTTGTCATTACAGAAGAATATGGGCAAAAATATCAATATTTACGCCAGAGAATACTTTGAGAACATCACAAGAGATAACCTGAACTCCGTTACTTTTAGTTGGGTGGTCAATGATTTGTTTTTTAGGTTTAAAAAGTTTGTTTATAACAAAAGAGAATATAATGAAGACAGAGGATATGCACTAGAAGAGAGTTTAAATCAGAATACAGGTGGGATTTTAGACAAACCTTTGTCTGCTTATAAAGAACCAGAAGAAAAAGGGCTTGTGCCAATGCTGTTGCTTACGCCTATTATTGCCAATGATGGTCGTAAATTGTACATTTCTCCTCAAAACATGTCGTATATGTGCGCTCCAAACATCTATCAATCACGTTTTATCAACCAAAAAATCAAAGGAATAGAATTTTTAAGGTATTTTGAGATGCAAAAGAGTGAAGATTTGCGCTTTTTGACAGCTTTGAGAATGAATGCAACTTTTCCGTATATGACACCAACCATAAAGTTGCCCAGTCAGCCTGAAATGCAGATAATGGATGCAGGTCTGATAGACAATTTTGGAGTGAGTAGCGCAGCAAGATTTGCTTTTGTGTTCAAAAATTGGATTACGAAGAACACCTCTGGCGTGGTGGTCGTCTCCATTCGTGATACGCCCAAAGACCGTCCTATTGAGGACAAGCTGGAAGTTTCTCTGTTTGAGAAATTATTTATGCCATTGGAAAGCATTTATACCAATCAGGAACATATACAAGATATTCACAATGATGACCTTGTGGAGTTCTCACAATCTTGGTTTCCTAACAATTTCGTTCATAAGGTGGAGTTCCAATATGTACCTATTTCCAAAGATATGCAAGAAATTAGGGACAAAATGGAAGGTAAAATCAAAATAGACCCTAAAAAAATCATCATTTCGGAGCGTGCAAGCCTAAGTTGGCATCTTACGAGGAAAGAAAAAGAGAGTTTGTTCCGCACCATTTATGAAATACGCAACCAAACTGCACTAAGACAGTTAAAATTTCTTCTTAAAATCAAAAAACAATAACCTTTTTTCAATTACGAATTACAAATTACGAATTACGGAATACATTATAACATCATTTTGCTGTTGTTTGTGTCTTCACAAATAACAATTTATTTAAAATATTTTCCTTTTATCTCAAAAATGCACTCTAATTTGCCGCTTGTTTCTGTTATTTGCTTGTGTTATAATCACGCTTGCTTTTTAGAGGAGGCTCTTAACTCAATACTTTTGCAAACTTACCAAAACATTGAGATTTTTATTGTTGATGATGCTAGTCAAGACGACAGCAAAGACAAAATAAACGAAATAATTGCTGATTACGAACTAAAAACGCTACAAAATAACCAACTTTTAAAACATCTTCGTATCTTTGATAATGTAAAAAACATTGGTAATTGTGCTTCTTTCAACCTTGCGCTAGCTCACATCAAAGGGAAATATATTATTGACTTTGCCACTGATGATATTTTGATGCCAACGCACATAGAAAGCCTAGTAAATGCTTTTGAGAAGTTAGATGAGAGTGTTGGGGTAGTTTTTACGAATGCAATGTACGTTAATGAGGTTTCAGAAGACATCAAAACACATTTTAAAGTCAATAAAGAACTACAAACTATACAAGAAATTCCGCAAGGTGAGCCAAAAGGGTATCTTTTTAAGGATATTTTAGAGAATTATCTGATTTGTGCGCCTACTATGATGATAAAAGAAGATGTTTTTTTGCACAAACAAATAGGTATTAAAGGTTATGATGATACTTTGAGCTATGAAGATTTTGATTTTTGGGTGCGCACTACACCAATTTGGAAATATGTTTATGTGGATACCTGCTTAGTGAAGAAACGTATCTCTAATTTTTCTCTTTCCAACAAATTTTATCAGAAAAAAGATAATAATCATCAAAATATTCTTCTCAAAGATACACTAAAAATACTTAAAAAAGCTGTCATATTCTGTAAAAATCAACCAGAATACAAAGCACTTGCCAAAAATACCTTTTATCATTTACGTCAAGGCTTTTTTATGGAAGATTTTGAGTTAGTGAATGATTATCAAGACTTTATAAAGGTAAATAATTTGACTAATTATTTACCTTTTTTCTCTCAAATCTTACTAAAAATGTTATCTTTACTCTCTAAATACAACATAAAAACAAACTCTTTGTATAATTTTTATAGAAAAATAAATAAACTTTAACTTTTAATATGAAAAAACTAACTTTATTACTTTTTACACTTTGTATTTTTGCTATTATAGGAATAATTATAGCTTGTACGCCTTCTCAAAGTAAAGAAACATCAGCAAAAAATCAACAAAAAGTACTCCCAAATGAAAATAATATTTTATTTGCAGTAGTTGGATTTGCATCAGAACAAACTAATATTTCTCTGGAAGAACTCAAAAAAAGCTATTCAGAAAGCAAAATATACGTTTTGCAAGATGTAAAAGCACAAGCAGATATTTTATTTCAAGGAAAGAATACCAAAACACTCAAAAATCTTAGTGATTTTAGTGTTTTGGCAAAAAACAATATTTTAATTGTAGATTTGGCACGACTTACACCTGAATTTAGAGCCTTACAAGTTGATAATATTACTTTTTTTGATGATAATAACACAAAAAATCAACTAAAATACCCTCTAATTGTTGATAAAAGTACCACTTTTGATTACAAAAATACCATTACTAAATTTACTTTGACTGGCGTTACTGCAGTTACACGTTTTACAGGTACACAAACAGAAAAAAATGGTATAAAATGGCTTACAGAGAAACTTTTACCAGAATTTCAAGGCTCTGATTTAACACATATTAGTAATGAAGTATCTTTTATTGCTGATTGTAAATTAGAAAGAGGTATGAAATTTTGTAGCAAAGAGGCTCATTTTCAGTCTTTTCTTGATTTGGGAGCTGATATAGTAGAACTTACAGGTAATCATAATCTTGATTATGGCACAAAACCTTATGAAAATTCTATAAATCTCTACAAAAAACATAATATACAAACTTTTGGAGGTGGAATGAGTCCTGCTGATGCCTTCAAACCACTTATTATTACTCTCAAAGACAACAAAAAGATAGCTTTTGTTGGTTATAATGAACTTTGTCCTTGCGCAGAGTGTGCAGATAGTCCTAAAAGTGTTGGTGCAGCTCGTTATGATAGTGCCAAAGTCAAAAAAATTATCACGGAACTTAAAAAAGATACTCAAATACAGTATATTTTTGCATCTATGCAGTTTGCAGAGTCTGATAATTATTTCCCAACAAAAGCGCAAGAAAAAATTTCACGCTATTTGGTTGATTTAGGAGCTGATTTTGTGTATGGTTCACAAGCGCATAATGTGCAATATGTAGAAATGTATAAAGGTAAACCAATTTTTCACGGATTAGGAAACTTTATGTTTGACCAGATACATAGAAATGCTGTTCGTCAAGGATTTTTTCTACATAATTATTTATATAATGGAAAAGTAGTACAATCTTTTCCTGTTTTTACATTCACCGCAGACGACAGACAACCATCATTAGCCAATCAAGAACAAGTTGCAGCTATAAAGAAAGCTATTTATCTTGATAAATGGTTATATAAACAATAAAATTACAGAACTCACGCTGAAACCAATACAAACATTGGAAAAAGAAATAAAAACCTACTGAAATCCAGTAGGTTTTTTGGTAGTGTTAAACAAGTAATGCTGAACAATAGTCTAGCTGTAAAATCTAGCATAAAAAGCATTACATCTTTAACACTACTGGTTTTTTTATGCTTTACAAACTTGTTACTATTTTTATTATTTCTACGCTGATATGTATCACCTCTTCTTTATAACCTGAAATATCAATTATTTCAGGTTCTTTATTTTTTAGCAATGGCATCATTGAGTTTATTTTTATAGGCAGAAACATTAACTTTTAAGGCTTCCTTATTTGTTTCTATAAAAAAGAATTAGGGCGCAAATTAGGGCGTAAAAAACAAAAACATCTATTAAAATGCATTTAAAGCAATTAGATAGATGTTTGTTATAAAGGTTGTAGTCTGTACGGCACTACAACCAAACACTCTAAATAGTTTATTATCAGTAACTTAGCACTTAGCTAAATCAGGTGTACCCACATATATACCCAATATTAGGCAAAAAAAAGAAAAAAACCTATTTTTTGCCACTTTTTGAGCCTATACCTGAACGCTTGGGGACACCTTATACTTTGGGAACATTGGCAGGACTTTTTCCCACAAGTCCGCAGGTAGCAAACCTTTCAAAAAGCCCCTAAACTCCAAAAATTCCTCCCTGTTGTAGAAACTCTCTTTTTTTGGTTTTTCCTTTGTAATATCCTTTTCAAAGAAATAGGTTATTTCTTTATTATAGGTTTCTGCTATTTTTGTCAATAATTCTATTGAGTAGCCAGCTTTTCCACTTTCAACATTACATATAGTTGTTTGAGTTACGCCCAATGTTTTAGCGAACTCACTTTGATTGAGTTTTAAAGATTTTCTTAAATCTCTAATTCTTTGATTTACAGGTAGTTCCATTTTATTTAAAAATTATCTTTAAAATATTTATAGTTTTTATTTGGTTTTATAGTTTTTAACTATATATTTGCATTATAATTAGTGCAAATATAGTTATTTAATTCAAAAACAACAAATAACTATAAAAACAACATTTAAAATATATACAATAAGTATGCCAAGACCTAAACCAACATCAAAACTGCACCCAGTAACTGTTCGTGTGGATTCAGAGCGTTATAAACGAGTAGTTGAACTTGCAGAAATTAAATGTATGAACCTGACGAGAAGGCTACAAAATTTCAATAATGAATTTTTAGAAAAATTAGAAAAAGAATTAGCCTAAACCCCGCTCCTACTTATATTATATGTAGGAGCTATAAACTATGGATAAATATATTGTGTATCATTTTGCAGGTGCGAGAAAATTATATAATTGTCCGCAACTTATGTTTTCTGCTGACATCAAACAAGCCACTTTTTACGACAAAAAAGAAGCTATTGAGCAAGTAAAACTTCTTTCTGATTATTATGACATACCATTTTTCAAAACAATAAAAATATGCAAATAAGCAAAGGACTTGCAACAGCGTTAATCATAAACCTTAAAGCTGATATAGAAATTTTTGATGAAATACTTGCACGATTATTACTACTACAAGAAGAAGATAAGCAAACACTAGGGATTAGGAATATAATAGAAGTCAAAAAACTACTACTTGTAAGTTTAGAAATAGACGCATTATGAGGACTGATACACAAAAAACAACTTATAAATTCATATGCAAATAACGGAACAGCTTGCAGAAAGGCTAATTAAGAATATCACAGAAGATATAAATATGTATGTAACTGCACACGGATTTGCATTTGATACACAAGTAGTTGCCCATTTTCAAAAAGTGGTACAAGAGAAAAAAGAACTACTCGCAGAACTCCAAATAGCCTATTTAGCATTATGAGGACTGATATACAACAATTTACTGATTATCTTATTTTGGGTTTGCAGGAGCATATAGCCAGCGAAAAAGCAAATAAAGATACAAAAAGCAAAAAAGTTATTGCAAAAAAAGAGATTTTGCTTGCCTTTCTTAGAAATTCAAATGTTTAAAGCTAAAAACAACTTATAAATTGATTTTCTGTAGTACTAATTTTTATTCATTTTTAGACACAATAATATTTTATGACACACACCCAAGTAGGAGTTATCCAAACTTTTCTACAAGAGAAAACCAAAGAAAGACTTGCAAATCTTACGCAAGACCAAAAAGATGCTTTCATACTAGAAAAACTCAACAAAGCCAATGATGAGTTTCTTAACATTATTGGTATTGTAGATAATCAAATTAGCCACAGGTTGGAACGCATCAGGGCTGAACTAACTTTGGGCGTTGAAGTGCCAGAATTAGAAAAAATGACTGCGGAAGATATTATGGCATTTGTTAAGCCATTCGTGGAAAATATGGTTGAGTGTACGGATAAGTTGAGAGAAGACCAAGAATATGATATGGCTATGCACCAGATGCAGCCAATAAAACAGTTTTCACGCTCATAATGAAAGTAAGCACCAATAAACAATGAATTAGTAATGATTTTCTACATTCACAATCTTCTAAAAACACATATTTATGGCAAATTTGAAAAAACGAGAGGCTATCCGAAATATAATCAACGAGGTAAACAAGTTAAAACTTGCAAATCTCACACCAGAGCAAAAAGATGCGTTCATATTAGAAAAATTGAACGAGTCAGATATAAAGATGCTTAATGTTATTGGAGAGGTTGGCGACCAATATCAGCATATATTCCGAGAAATAAGTGCAGAGCTAATGTTGGGGATTACTATGTCAGAAAATCCTACTGCAGGTGATTATTTTACGCAACTGAAACCCCTCTTTGAACTTGCTTTGAAATGCAAAAGGGAAGAAATAGATGATGAGGAAGATGAATGGGCTTCGCCTCAACCAAGAAGACGTTTCCGTTTATAAGACCGTGTGGAGATTTTGGTTTGACTCCAAAAAGTAAGTGGGGAAACTCCACGACTCTCGTATAACGATAATATGCCACAATGATAGTGATAGAGTTGTAGTTCAGTGGGAGAACAGGTGGGCTAAAACCCGCAAAGTGGTTGGTTCAAGTCCAACCAACTCTACAACCTGAAAGCAGATTTAGCTACAATAGGCAGGATTACCGAATATGACTAAGGTTGTAGGGAATGTAATCCAAAAAACAAACTCCTGACGTTGTGCGGCAGCATTGTAGGGAGTTTATTTTCAACAAAAACAACTTACTTCAATATTTGAAATATGCCAATAAGATATTTTCCATTCAGAAAAGAAACAGACGAAAATGTAACTGTCTTAGATAAACTGTTTTTTCAAAGATTATGCCATTCTGATATTGATTATGGTCTTTTTAATATTATTGGTGCGCTACATCTTCACAATGAAAAAACAAAAGAAGAAAAAGATGAGGTGTTTGTGGA
>JAYVHJ010000076.1:0-3048 GCA_043771315.1 Raineyaceae bacterium | reverse complement strand
GCAAATTTAACGAAAAAAATGAAAATAAGGACTTTTTGAGAAGATTTGCGTAGGGTATCAAACCCTACGTTACTGATAAAACACCATAAACTATTTATTATCAATAGTTTATGGTGTTTTATACTTAGATAATGACAGAATAATTTGCTTTATTTTGGTTTATTTTGGTTTTTCTTTTATATTTGTAAGGTAATCACTTAAAACACCCAAAATGTATACACTAGAACAAAAAGTAGCACGAGCTGAGAACGCTGATAAACAAATATTTTTACATCAAAAAGAAGTAGCTTATGACACTCGTGAGTTTACTATTGAAATCCTTGTTTCAAAATATAAAATAGGTTTAGAAGATGGTTTGAGCGAGATTTATGTACCAGAATACCAGCGGGAATTTGTTTGGGATTTGGAAAGACAATCTAAATTTATAGAGTCTGTGATGCTTGGGTTACCTATTCCCTTCATTTTTATTGCAGAAATGCTTGATGGGCGTTTTGAAATAGTTGATGGCTCACAGCGTATCAGAACGCTTGTAGGTTTCTTAAATAACCAACTTGAACTTAAAAAACTGGATATGCTGACAGATTTAAATGGTTTTCATTTTGAAGATTTAAGTATTCCTCGTCAGCGCAAATTTAGAAATACGGTTATTCGTATGATTGTTTTATCAGATAAGGCAACAGAAGACATTAGAACAGAAATGTTTAAACGTATTAATAAAGGTTCTGATATCGTAAATAATATGGAAGGAAGAAAAGGAATTTTAAAAGGTTCTTTCAGCACTTTTATTCAAGAAATGGCAAAAAATGAATTATTTATTAATTTATGTCCACTTTCTGCACTTTCAGTAAAAAGGCAAGAAAGACTAGAATTAGTGTTACGCTTTTTTGCTTTTATTGACGAATATCCTAATTATAGTAAGGGTTTAGGTAAGTTTTTGGATAAATACTTAGAAAATAAAAATAAAACTTTTTTAGAAGATGAAAAAAATGAAAAACTAATTATTTTCCAAAATATGCTTTCTTTTGTGAAAAAACATTTTGAAAAAGGATTTGTGAAACCTGTCAGCAAAGTAAATTTAACCTCTAAAATTTATTTTGAATCTGTGGCAGTAGGTGTTGTTTTTGCCCTCAAAAAACAACCAGAACTATTGGAAAAAGAAACCATAAATTTGGATTGGCTCAATAGTGAAGGTTTCAAAAAAGCGGTAGAACCTATCTTTAACACACATTCTCCAAAGGGGATTAAGAGCAGAATTGATTTTGTAAAAGACTCTTTATTAGGAAATCCTACGAGTATTGAAGAGGTTTTGGAAGCTGAAAATGAAGACGAATAATGGAGAACGTAAAACAGGAATTTACCACAAGAGTAGAGGAAATTAACCATTATTTTATTTTTTTAGAACAAATAAATGATGAAAAAGTAAAAATATTAGTTGAAGATACTAGTATAAATATAGAAAATCAACTTCCACCGACTTTGCGTGCAAGTGCTATCTTATTGTTATACAACCTTTTAGAAGCAACAGCTATTTTAGCTATTGATGAGATACATATTCATATATCTACTAAAACAAGTTTGTTGTACAAAGATGCAAATGATGCTTTCAAAAAAATATGGATAGAATACAAATACAATAATTTCAATGATATAAGTTCAACACAAATTTTGGATAATTTGCAAACTATTGAAAATGAAAGAATTAATATTTTTATTCAAAATGTTAGTTCTTCTAAATATTTAGAAAAAATAAAAGGAGTAACTTTTTCTGGGAAAATAGATGCAAAACAAGTGAGAACTTTTGCTATAAAATACGGTTTTGCTGAGAATACAGCCAATAAAGGTGTTGATTTAGTGCAAATTAAAAATCAAAGAAATACACTAGCACATGGGGAAATCTCTTTTACGGAATGTGGAAATAACTATGGGTATCAAAGACTTACAGAGATGAAAGATAATGCTGTTTCCTTCTTACAAGAATTTTTGGATAACATAGAAAATTATTTGATGGAAGAGAAATACAGAAAATAATAAAAAAGTAGTCATTACAACTTGTAAGACTACTTTTTTGTTTGTAATTTAAAATTAACTACGCCTCTTCTAATTCTGGCTCAATGCGCAGGTTTTCAATAATAAATTTTTGGCGTTCTGGCGTGTTTTTCCCCATAAAATACTCCAAAATTTTTGGGATATTAGTATGTTCTTTCAAAATAATTGGCTCTAAACGGATATTTTCACCAATAAAATTAGAAAATTCATCAGGAGAAATCTCTCCAAGCGTTCCGCAAGCATAAGAAAAGTAGTACATAAGCTAAGAATAAAGATTTTTGAGAAAGGAAATAAACAAAAAAACACAACTAAGATAGTTGTGGGTTTTGCTTTATTTACTGATTTTAAAGTTTTTGTATTTCCTCAATTGAAAGCCCTGTTGCCTTGCTTATGTCCAAATAAGGCATATTAAGGTCTTTTAGATTTTTTGCAATAATTGCACTTTGCATATTTTTACCCTTTAAAACGGCTTCTTGCAGGTAGGAAATTTCGTCAAGTCTGTATTTTAGCTGTCCCTCTGTATATTTTCCTATTTTTGGGTTTACTTTTGCCATAATTATTGAAAGAAACATTATTGATAATGTTCCGCAAATTTAACGAAAAAAATGAAAATAAGGCGTTTTTAGTAAAGGAAATATATTTTTATGGGTGTTTGTTTTTTGAAGGATTTACTTAAAATAAAACTAGCAAACTTCACAAAAGCCATTGGCTACTTGTGAAGTTTGTTTTTTTGCTAATGCGTGATTAAGACAAACAATTACTCTTTTATAATCTTTTTGATTGATATTGTGTTTATTCTCCCTTTGGGGGCTAGGGGGCTAATCTTCACAAAATACAATCCTTTTACGACATTTTCCAAAGACATTTTATAAGGCAAACCTTGTGTGGTAGTTTCTGTCAAAATAACTTTCCCTGTAATATCCATCAAAATAAAAGTAATATGGTTGTCTGTAAAAATTGTATTTACTTTATCAATAATAAAACTATCTTTTGTAGGATTTG
>JAYVHJ010000075.1:0-6651 GCA_043771315.1 Raineyaceae bacterium | reverse complement strand
CCGCCTCACGTTTTTTCTTTTGCGCAGGAGTTTCAATCACAGGTTCTTCTTCCTCTTCTTTTTCTTCTTCTTTTGGTTTGTCTTTTACTTTTGGTTTTTCTTCCTTAGGTTTTTCCTCCTTAGGCTTTTCTTCTTCCTCTTCTTTTTTCTCTTCTTCTTCTTCTATTTCTTCTTTTGGTTTATCTTTATTATTTTTCTTATCTTTTGCTTCTTTTGCAAGTTTAGCTTTTGCCTCTTTTTCTAGTTTAGCTTTTTTAGCTTTTGCATCTTTCTCACGTTTTTTCTTTTGCGCAGGAGTTTCATTAGCAGGGATTTCTGTTTCTTCTTCTGCATCTGGATTTTCTTCTTTTTCCTTGTCTTTTTTCTCTTGTTCTTTGCGTTCTTCTTCTTCTTTTTTCTCACGTTCTTTGCGTTCTTGCTCTTCTTTTGCTTCTTCTGGGTCAGTTGCACCATTCAAGATATAGTTTTTCTTAAAAGTACGTCTAAATTCTGTTTCTGCGCCTTCTTCTGCGGCACTTACAGAAAGTTCACCCGCTTTTTTAGAGGGCTTCCCTTTGGCAAATGCTTTCAAAATAGCATTTTGAGAGCCTGAACCTTTCAAAATCCCACCTTCAGTATTGAAGTAAAGCCAATTTCCTTCACCAGCTTCCAAATAAACGCTTACAATATCTCCGCCTGCCGTTTTCTTGATTTCTACAAAACCATTAAGCATAGCATTGACATCTCTATCATACATACTCGCCACGCCAATCTTACCCACGCTATAAAACGCCTTAGTAGAATCAGACCATTTGAAATGTACATTAGAAAGTACCAAACTCTTTTTCAGTTTTTTATCAGCCATAAAAAGTGGCTTATAAATGCCCTTCCTATCTTTTTCGTAGTCAATTGTTTTTTCATTTCCAATAAATTCTGCCATTTTGGGTTGAATAGGCAAACTATCAGTAATGGCATTTTCAGCATCAGAAGGTCTGTTTATTTTAAAAAGTTGCCCAGCAGTTGTAAATGCAATTTTGGGATTTTTAAAATCAAAAACCATCATTGTATTGATGTCGTATTTGTGTTTAGCAATATTTACTTTTGCATTTCCAACCGTTCTAATGTATTTTTGAGTTTCTGCATCAGTAAGATTTATTGCGCCTTCCATTTGCATAATATCTTTTTTGTCATCAAAAACAAAAACATTACCTTCATAATTAGTCGTTGTGCTATCTAATTTTTTCTTATCTGTAATCTTAAATTCATCTTCTTTTGGAAGGTATTTAAGTACACCTTTTGCCAAGAAAATATCATCATCACCTTGATTAGGTTTTATAGACAAAAATGTAGGATAAATTTTGCCTTCATCTTTATTAAAATGTAGCCCAGATGTAACTACATCAGCTTCTCCTTGTGTTTTTTCTTCTAATTCAATATAAACATCTCCTGCATCACGTTTGTAAGGGATCCAAGTGCTATTAAATTCCTTATGTTTGGCAAGTTCCGCCTTAATGTAGCCATCAACTTTCAAATCTTTCTTAAAAGCAAGCATTTCAACTTTCCCCTTAAAAAGAATACTTTTTGTTACAAAAAAACGTTCAGTATCAGCTACTTCACCATTTCCACGTGTATAGGCAACAGAATCTGGTAAATCACGTCTGCGCTTGCGTTTGCTACTATCCACACGTAATTCTCTGATAAACTCAAATTTATCAAATTTAATATTGGTTTTAGAGCTATCCACGTTGGTATATTGATAAGTGGCATCTCCTTCATATTCCAGTCTATTATGAATTTTTATTGTACCATCAATTAATTTATGATGTTGATTAAGTGTATCAATAACAAGTTTAGCATTTTTAAGTTCTTGTACTTCAGAGCCTTTCAAAATCTCAATTTTGCCTTTATCTGGCAGAATACGAGAGTCTGCAGAGATAATATAAGGCACGCCTGTAAGCTCCAGTATAGGATTTTCCAAATCTTTGATGTCATAAGTGCCACCAGTTGAGATAAATTCCAAATCTTTGGCATTGCTTCCTGTTTCTTCTTGAAACTTAGTAGAATAAAACATAGAAGTAGAATCACCTTTCATAGTAATCATTTTCTTATTTACATCCCAAGTTGCTTGTTTGATAGACGTTTTAAATTTGGCATAAGGAAACGTAATAAAGGCATATTTTGGGTCAGATTTGGCAATAGTGTCATTTGGTGTGATTTTGGCAATGCCTTTTTTGAGGTCAAAATCAACAGCAACAGCATTTCCCTGAATAATTGGCGGATGTTCTATGTACATATTAGCAGATGTTGTATCAAATGGGTCTGCATTCATAGAATTTATCTTAAAATCTACCGTATTATCAGGTGTATTGGGCGTGAAAATCCTATCATTTGTAATGGTCATACCTTCTGGTGCAAACATAAAAAAATCTTTGCGCACAAGCATACCTGTAAGCCACAAAGCACGTGGCGTAATGGATATTTTACCATTGGCAGCAGCAGGATTATCAGCATTAAAAACGGTCATTGGTTCACTTATCTTATTGGAAACCACCAAACTATCTTGCGGAATAAATAAAGTATCTTTTCTATAACCTGTACTCCAATGTAATTTCAAATTTTTACCAAAAGCGTGTGGATAATCTGTATTTTTTACTCTTCCTTGTTTGACATTGAGTTCTGCATTATAAGCAAATGCAGAATCAGGCGTAAGTACTATTTTATTTGCTTTTAGGTTATATGTAAGGTGTTTTATTTCTGTATTTCTCCCTGATGCAGTCAAAGAAGTTTTAAACATTACAACAGAATCAGCCGTAAGCATACCATCTGTACTATATAATTTAATTGGTTTTTTTGGTCTGTGGACAAAACCCAAAGAATATTTTTCTTCAATACCATTATAATTGGCATCAAAAATTGGTACAAGGTCCTCCTTGATTGGAGGAAGCATATTAGAATAAAATGTACCAGTAAATTTTGGCAAAGAACTCGTAAGACTATCTAATTCCAATTTTGGAATTTCAAAATAGGCTTGAGGCTTATGATAAGCACTTTTTTGTCGGTAAAATTGGTCAAAGTAAATTTTCCCTCCTGTTTCTACAGAAAGTTTTGGATACATTTCATACGTATCTCCTTTTTTCTCTGCACCAGCAATTAGCCCAGTTTTTAGTCCAGATTTGTTATTAGGATTATTTATTTGAAGAGAGCCATCATTCATACGAATTTCTGCACCCAAATCTATGCGTTTTTTAGGGTTATCTTTGTCAGGAACAGAAAATAAAACTGTATCAATTTCGCCCATTGTGAGCTTAAATTCATCATAAGGCAACACGAAATTTCTTCCAATAAAACGGAAATTTCCTACAGTTACCTCTCCGTGTTCCATTAAAATAGACCTATTTTCAAATATACGAATTTCTTTTTCACGAGGTAAAATATTGACATTCAGCTTTTTACTAATAGTAAAGGTTTCTATCCCTCTAATAATCATACCACCACCATTGGCATCAACAGAGGCATTGGGCATAATTTTTCCTTTTGAGCGTTTTGTATTGATAAAATAACCCTCTACTTCTGTCATTGTGTATTGTTTTGGGTTATATTTTAATCTTTCAAATTCTTCTTGAATAATAATTTTCTTATTCAAAGCAAAGTTTTTGATAATCAAAGTATCTCCAAAAGTAAGTGTTGTATCTCTCAAAATACTATCAGGTTTTGCACGAAAAGACCTTTTAGTGATAACAATATCTTTTTTCTCTAATTTACCAAAATACATTGTTTCTCTTGCAAACTTAAATTTTACTGTATCCGCTTTGCTACTATCTTTGCTTGCCTCACGTGGTGCAAGAGATTCTATGACCATATCATCAAAGTCGTGGTCTGCATATTCCTGTAAACCTTTTGGGAGTTTCTTTTTAGGATAATCTTTCTTTCTTTCCATAGCAATTTTATAGAAATAAGATGCATCATTATGGCTGGTTCTATTCAAAATAGTAACTTCATTTCTACTTTCATCATAACGCAAATATCCTTCCTGTGAGAGCGCACGCACTTGCGCTTCCAATATTTTCATATCTTTTTTATAAACATCTGCAGCTGCATCAAGCACAAAAACCATATCTCCTTGTGCATTACGAGTGCCATATTTTTTAGAAACGCCTTCTAAGAGTTGCAAAGGGTGGTAATTATTAAGCCCTTGCATATCTTCATAACGCACATCACTATAATAGCTATAGGACTCAAAAAGTGCAGGACTTTTGCCACCACCACCAAGCATATAAAAATCCATACTACTTTTAGCAGAATTATAAATTGCCATATCTGCCATTATATACATCTTGTGGTAGTTGTCTATAAATGGTATTTCGTGGTGAGTTTTCTCTTTGAAAAGTTTAAAAACGTGGTCTGGCATACTATCACCAGCTATTTTATTAAGTCTATAACTAAGTGTTACATCAGAATGAGAAAGAGAATCTTGCCCAGAAATATAAAACGAAAAAGAAGCATCATTAGCAGTTATTTCATCATCTCCTAAATAAAATTCATTTGAACGGGTTTGAAATTTCTTTTGTCCTTCTTGTACCAAGTCAATAGTTGCCATATTTTTGGAAGAAGTGCCATAAAGTTTCCAGCCACGCACCGAGAAACCGCCCTGATAATGCAATTTGTGGGTTTCGTCACCAACATTTTCTATTTCAGCGTTTTCAGTATAAGACCTAAATTGCGGAAATCTTGTATCTTTGGTATTTTTTCGTACTTCTGCTACATATTTAAAGCTCCCTTTTGCAGGTTTAGTGATTTTCTTTTCGTATGTAAGTGTTACATTTTCTGCACTAAGTTTTTGTTCTTCAGGAATAAAACTATATTTTTCAAAATCAGCAAAGATTTTTGGCATAGTTTTGGCGTCTGGGCTGTCGTTGATGGGTGTACGCAAGTTGATATTATCCCACTCAAAATGACCTTTGTTGCCTACAAACACTTTTCTATCAAAAATATAAGCTCCTTTTGTATTTTCTAATGTAATAGAATCACTCTGATTAGCCCAGCAAAGACTGGTTTTATTGACCAAAATAGCCGCACCTTCCACATGGGCAAAAGGATAAGGATTTATGTTACCATCTTTATCAGTAATGTCTGTTTCTGCCCAATCAGCCCACCAACCTGACTTTCTATTTGTCAAAGTATCTACAAAAACAAGCTGATAATCATTTCCAAAAGCGTGAACACGCCCATAAACAGAGCTATATAATTGAGATTTGACTACAAAGCTATGCAAGGTATTGATATAATCTATCATTTGTGGTGGAGAATAGATTGTAAAGGCTTTTTCTGTGACATTAACAATTTCGTCCATTGCACCTTTTTGTTCTAGCGCAGCCGTAACGGTATTTAGGAATGTAGTAAGTTCACCTGCCACACGCAAACGCTTATCCACAATTTTCCTAATAGAAAATATAAGGCTTTGTTGTTGTTTTGCATTAAATTTATTGCTATCCCACGCACTTTTAAAGTTGCTGCTTGCTTGCATAACAGGCTCTAAACGGCTTCCTGTCATTATTTGGTCTAATTGTACAATAAATTCTTCTGGTTTATTTGAAAGGCTTTGCGCAAAACTTTGGCTGGTGTTCAAAGAAAGTAGGCTAAAAGCTATCAAAACAACTATGCTAATAAGGTTATCTTTAATGTTATTTTTCATATATTTGGGCGTGTTATACTTCATCTATTCAAAAAATTTTGAATAATATTTTTGTTACTTTTTATGTTGCACAAAAATAACGCAAAATTTTAGGAAAGATAAGGTTTTTTAGTAAAAAGACCTAAAAAATATTTTTATTTTTTAGGTCTTTTTTTGTTGCTATGAAAAATACAAAAATCAACTAAATTCCAAATGTAAACCAATTGATTATTTTCCGTATCTTGCTAAGGTTATAAAAACGAGCAAAAATGCTAATTATTTCTTTATCTGGTATTGGATTTTGTTCCAACACATATACATTGCTAGTGAGAGGTTCTTTATGGCTATATTTTTGTGTTTTAGGTGCGTGTGTTCCCGCACCATCATTTCCAATATTATGAATTTTGGTTTTGATAGGATATAAACAATAACCATTATGTTTAAAATGCGTATAAACCCAACGGATAGCCCAAGAATTATTGATTTTCTTCTGTTGTTTAAGTAGCATTACAGTCATATCATTGCCACCCAAATGAAATTTTTTTTGTGCTGCTTTGTCTTTTATAAATTTTTCAAAATCAAGGACTTCCCAATCATTTTTTTGCCATTTGTGTAGCCAAGTTGCCCAACCCCACGAGCAAGCACGAGGGCAAAGATAAGTGCTTTTTTCCAAGAAATGTTTAGGAATATCAATAGGTGGATTATAACCAGAAATAGAAAATATCTTATTATTATCTTCATAAAGCAATAAAGCATCATTCATATATTGCAGGAAATCAGGGGAAGAAACTAAATCATCTTCCAAAAAAATAGCTTTTCTGTACTTTTCTAGTACTTCTGTTGCGCCTTCTATGATAGATTTTGCAAGCCCAAAATTAGTTTCTCTAAAAATAATGTCAACGCTCAAAAAATCTGTAGAATTTTTGAGCGTTTGTAAATATGCCTCAATAGAAGTTGTTTTTTGCTTATCATAGTCGTTTTTTGCGCCATCAACATAGATA
>JAYVHJ010000074.1:0-4959 GCA_043771315.1 Raineyaceae bacterium | reverse complement strand
CCAAATTTTTCAAAGATTGCAAATACAAATCTTCCTTATTAGTCAAAACCAGATGGTTTTTGACAAAGGTAAGGCGTTTTAAGTCTACATCAACGAAAGCTGACAAATCAGTATCATTCAAATGAAATTTTGTAATGTCTTGTAAGATTTGCAAAGCAAAAAACTTATAAGAAAGTTCATCTTTAGTTTCTAATTTTAGTGCGCTAAATACTTGTGCATCAGCAATATAATCAGCTTTATCCACTACAAAAGCATAAGAAGGTTTTGTAATAGCAGATTCATCATTCATATAAAAATCAACGGCACGGTGCGCCAAAAAATCATACAAAGTTGGGCGGTAATTTTCACCTAATGCGTTTCCTTTGTTGGTTACGGCATCAAAAATCTCAATTTTAATCTTTTGAAGTTCTTCTTTATTTTGAAGAGAAAGTTGGTATTGGACGACAGTTTCTTGGGTGATTTTCTCCAAACTCCATGTTTCTATGTCGTCATTTTTGAAATCTTTTGTTTCAGAACGGTTGCTATATTTCCAGCGGTTATTTTGGTAATATTGCCAGTAAAAATTGCCTAAAACAGAGTGTAAAAGTGGTTTTACGGGCATTTCTGCGGCATCTGCTTCTTGTTTGAGTTTGACAAGATTTTTCACAAAAGCATTTTCTTCCTTGTATTCTGTGAATTTGAGCTGATGAATAATAGCCTTAACGAGTTGTTGAGCATTTTTCTCTTTTTTTGCTTGGTCATAAATGCCATTTACGGCTTTCAGGGCAGTTTCTGGCAAACCTTTGCTTTCTGCATCTGTGACGAGTTTCCATTGTGAGTCGTAGGTCATTTGGGCGTAGGTTTGGGTGGAAAAGAGTGTAAGTAAGAAAGAGAACAAGCACTTAATGAGCTGATTTTTCATAATAGTTTTGGTTTTGATTTTGAAATGTAATTTGTAGAAATGTTTTTTTGAATAAAAATTGAAATACAAATTTTGAGCCAAAAAATTTAATTGGACAAAGTAGCAAAAAATAATGGAAATAGTGATGTTTTTCCGTTAGATTTTTTCTAGTATTTCTAAAAGAATTTTAGGAACTTCAAAACTAGATTAAGGCTACCTTTTTTAATTTCAAAAATAATTTTGACTTTAAAAAAGTGTATCTTTGCCTTATGAAAAATCAGGTAAAATTCCCTTATGGTGTCAGCAATGCTGAAAAAGTAATGACTGAAAACTATGTTTTTATAGATAAAACACCTTTTGTTGAGCAATTAGAAGCGTTTGATAGCTTTGTATCTTTTTTGCGTCCACGCAGGATTGGCAAAAGTTTTTTTATTTCTATTTTGGAATATTATTACGACATTAGGCAAAAAGCAAAGTTTGAAAAAATCTTTGGAAACACTTATATTGGGCAAAATCCTACGCCTTTGGCAAGTAGTTTTCGTGTGTTAAAATTTAATTTTAGTGGCATAGATACACGTGACAACGAAAGGAGTGAGGAAGGTTTTTTGTTGAAAGTGAAAACTTCTTTGGAAACTTTTTTAACTTCCTATAACTTCTTAAATAATGATGAAAAAGCAGAGATTTTTTCTCAAAAAAATGCGGCAGGAATGATAACTTCATTTTTTGGAAAATATAGAGATGAAACAATTCCTATTTATCTTTTGATTGATGAATATGACCATTTTACAAACGAAATTTTGATAAGAAATATAGCAGAGTTCACAAATTCTGTAGGGAAAGATGGTTATGTGCGCAAGTTCTATGAAACTATTAAAATTGCTACGGAAGATGGGAGTGTTGGGCGGTTTTTCATTACTGGGGTGTCACCAATCACACTGGATAGCCTTACAAGTGGTTTTAATATTGTAAAACACCTTACACATAGCCTAGAATTTAATGAACTTACAGGTTTTACAGAAGATAACGTAAAAACATTATTAGAACTGGTTTTGGAGGATAAAACACGCCTAAAAACCATTATGCAAGACCTAAAACTTTGGTACAACGGCTATAAATTCAATGTGGATACTAAAAATACCATTTATAATTCTAATATGGTGTTATATTTTTTAGATGAGTTTCAAAAAAATCAGCAGTACCCACGCCAGATGCTTGACCCTAACATTATGCCTGATTATAATAAGCTAAAACAGATGTTTGAAGTGGCAAACTTAGAAGAAAATGTCAAAGTGTTAGAGGAGATTTTAGAAACAGACGAAATTCAGGCAGAGCAAATCTATCAGTTTGACCTTAGTAGGGCATTTAGCAACAAAGAATTTGTTAATTTCCTTTATTATTTGGGGAATTTGACTATCAAACGTGAAGCAGATTTTAACCTTGGCACTATCTACAAAATCCCTAATTACGTGATTGGGGAGCTTTATTGGCAATATTATGCTTATGTTTTGAAGCAAAGAAACGAATTTTTATACCCAGAAAGTGAACTCCCAAAAGTAATGCGTTCTTTGGCTGCGGGCAATATTGAGCCATATCTTAGACTTGTAGAAAGTAATTTAAAAGCACTTTCAAATAGAGATTTTCAGCGTTTTGACGAGAAATATGTAAAGATGATAATGCTACTTTATGCTATAGAAAGCAGGGTTTTTTATGTTCCAACAGAAAGAGAAACAAGCGCAGGCGGTTACATTGATTTGGAGATTTATATCCGCTCAAACAACACTAGCAAGCACGCACAGTACATTTTTGAG
Organism: Raineyaceae bacterium; assembly: GCA_043771315.1. GTDB lineage: Bacteria > Bacteroidota > Bacteroidia > Cytophagales > Thermonemataceae > JANYGM01. The sequence continues at coordinate 2,271 of JAYVHJ010000074.1, read as the reverse complement.
ATAAAATACCTCAAAAAAGAAGAAGAAAAAAACTTTGAAACCGTCAGAAAAGCAGCTATCAAACAACTCAAAAACTACCGCAAAACAGATACTTTTTTGCAAGATAAAGCTGATTTGCAAGCAATTGTGGTTATTTTTATTAAAGATGAATTGTATTGGGAGAAAATATAAAACTGTTATCAATATTCCAATATTTCCAAAAGTTCATTTAGTATCATAGCGGTTGCGCCCCAAACTATATGCCCTTCTACATCAAAATAAGGTGCAATGATAGTAGTATTTCGTATTTCTAAATCTGTAATTTTATGATTATCAGTATTTTGAAGGTGCAAAAGTGGTACTTCTAATATCTTGGCTACTTCTCTTGTATCAGGTACAAAATTAGGTTTAAAATCACAAACTGCCACAGTTGGATAAACCATAAAATTACTTGCAAATACAAAAAGTGGGCTAATTTCTCCCAAAACGGTGATTTCAGCTTCTTTTATGCCAACTTCTTCATAAGCCTCTCGCAAAGCTGTTTCTCTCAAATTTTTGTCTGTATTTTCTTTTTTGCCACCAGGAAACGACACTTGCCCACTATGCGCTCCAAGTTCTGTACTTGGGCGAACTATCAACGGCATAAAAATAGTGTCTTCGTGTACGTACAAGAGGATAAGCACGCCTGCATCACGTGTTTGAGCATTTGGCTCGTAGCGTGAGAAAGGTGTTTTTTGAGTATCTACACGCAAAGAAGCAGACATTTTGAATTGTGCTATCTCGCCAGGAAGTGGCAAAGTAAGCTGATTTTTGAGTTTTTCTGTAAACGAAATAAACATTTTTTTGAATTGTAGGGTGTGAAGTATAAAGTGTGGGGTGAATACAAATATTTTTGTTTATCACCTCACAAAAATAATCTTTAATTTCTACAAAAACAAAAAACAGAAATTTCCAGTAAAATATTACTAGAAACTTCTGTTTTATTTCGTACCTCGTACTTCAAACCTCGTACCTACACAGTTGCTGCTTTTGATGCTGCTGCTCTTGCTTGTGCTTTGATTTTAGTTTTTGTAAGTGCTACTGGCATAGCTGCTTTTTTAGCTTTTGATGCAATAAGTCTTGTAGCAATACCTTGTGCTTTTGCTACTTGGTTAGTGTTATATTTCAAAACACCTTGATTTTTTAAGATTTTTTTGGCAACTCTCTGATTCATAGTTGTATAAAATTAAATGTAAATATTTTTTTAGATTTTGGACTTACCCAAAATCTATTTATTGATTATCTTGTTGATACCTTTTGATAAAATTTCTTTTGGGAGTGCAAAGATAGCAACTATTTTTTAATAATCAAAAATATTTTTGAAGTTTTTAATCAAGGATTTTAAGGTATTAAAAGATGACACGGATTTTTAAGATGTAATTAAAAATCTGTGTCATTTGTATAATCCGTTTCAATCTGTGATTCCGACAATTTTAGTATTAGCAACCAAAATCATCTTTATTTAGGAAATGAAGATGATTTTGGTTTTATTGCATAACAAATACACAAGAAATACATTGTTTGACGTGGTTCGTTGTGGGTGTCGCTAACGCTAGAACACTAACAACGGCAGAAAATAAGAAGAAAGATTTATACATTCTTTATACCCCTTAAAAATCCCAAAAAAAGTAAAAGATAATGAAAAAAATACTAAGCCCTAAAATATGTAAAAATTTGTTAATATGTTTATTAACAACATTATTATGTTTGCAATTACAAGCTCAGAATACTAAAAGATATGAAATTGCTTATAAAAATATCCTAGAAGACTTTAAAAAAGAAGGTTTTGAAGAACTTTATAAAAAGTATTGCCCAGAGCCAGATGCGTATGGTATAAAAATTTATGATCAAATTTTTATAGTGAATAAAATAGACTACAAAGGCTGGATTGATATAGACAATCTGGACAGTGCACCAAAAAAAAGAAAGACAAAAAAATTCAGTAAATTATCTATTAAATACAGTAAAAAAGGCTGGTTAGATATAAAAGAGTATAAAGATAAGTATAATGCAACATCGTGTCCTGAACTTAAAGGTCCAAGTCATATTATGTTCTGCTCAGAAATAAAAAATGACTCATTATGTATAGTTGTAACTAATCTATCTTCAAGGGGACTCGTAGTAAGAGGTGATACTGATTACTATCTTTTTGTTTTTGACAAAACTGATAATATTAGCACAAAAAAGCATTCAAGAGCCCATTATGGTCCCCGCTAGATTTTGTGCCTTGGTTGGTATGCTTTTGCGCCTTTG
>JAYVHJ010000073.1:0-4452 GCA_043771315.1 Raineyaceae bacterium | reverse complement strand
GAGTTTTTACAGTGCTTACTGTTTCTTCGCTTGTTTTAACGTCTGCCATTTTTGGTTATAAATAAAAATAATAATTACTCGATTATGAATGGATAATTTGGCTCAACATATACATCGCTATATGCTTCAGAAGCCTCTGGATATGGAGACTCTTCTGCAAACTTAACAGCTGCTTCAACAATCACCTTTATCTCTTTGTCAATTTTTTCTAACTCTGCTTCTGTAGCATATTTATTAGCAAAAATTGTAGCTCTAACTTGTTCAATAGGATCTTGACCTTTATAATCTTCAAGTTCTTCTTTTGTACGGTATTTTGCAGGGTCAGACATAGAATGCCCTTTGTAACGGTAAGTCTTAAACTCCAAAAAAGTAGGTCCATCACCTTTTCTAGCACGTTCTGCGGCACGAGCTACTGCCAAATGCACTTCTTCCACACGCATTGCATCAACACTTTCAGAAGGCATATCATAAGATTCTCCTAGTGTATAAAGTTCTGTTACGTTTGAAGTACGTCCAACAGACGTTCCCATTGCGTAGCCATTGTTTTCTACCACAAAAATAACAGGAAGTTTCCAAAGCATAGCCATATTAAAAGCCTCATGTAATGCGCCCTGACGCACCGCACCATCACCCATATAGCAAATGCAAAGATTTTTTGTGCCATTATATTGCTCTGCAAATGCAAGACCTGCACCCAACGGAATTTGTCCGCCCACAATGCCGTGTCCGCCTACAAAATTGACGTTTTTATCAAAAATGTGCATAGAACCGCCTTTTCCTTTGGAACAACCTGTAGCTTTTGCGTAAAGTTCTGCCATTACAGCACGTGGGGGTGTTCCTAGTGCTAGTGGATGTCCGTGGTCACGGTATGCCGTAATCCATTTGTCATCTTTGGTAAGTGCGCTTGCAGCACCCACAGCGCAGGCTTCTTGCCCTATATATAAATGGCAAAAGCCTTTTATCTTTTGTTTTCCATATAATTGTCCTGCTTTCTCCTCAAAACGGCGAATAAGCAACATTTTTTCAAACCATTCTAGGTATTGCTCCTTAGAAAAATTATATTTTGCTTCTTTTTTAGAAGATTTAGCACTTGCTTTATCAGCAGATTTTGATGCAATTGTTGCCATAAATAAGGTAAATTTTGGATTTTAATCTATTCCCACAAAAATAACAAAAATTTTGAGTATTAAGATTTATTTTTTGATTTTTTTTAGAAAAATATTAAATGTTTAAAAATTTATGAAAATATCATTTAAAAATAAGTGAAAATATTTTTGCACTATTCCAAGATTGAAGATTTATCTTTTTGAGTGCTTACTCCAAAAATAACGCCAAAATCACCGTCTAATTGCACCCAATTTTTTTCTGGTAAATAAGTGCGAGAAACATTACCATCAAGGTACAAAGCGTTTTTACAACCCATCAATTTGAAATAATTAGCAAAGTCATAAAAATTTATTTCCTTTTTAGACATCACAAAAAGCACTTCATTATTAGGCAAAATTCCTACACCATTTCTGATATTTAAGTTCTTAGAATTTTCTCTAAATTCCTTATGAATCTGCCCATCAATGACGAGCATTGCACCAGATTGTGTAGCATATTTGAGTTTTTTGTTGTTATTCTCTTTTTCAATAAAATGGCTTGTAGTACAAACAAAAGGTGTATTTTCTGTTGTTAGATAAAAAATACCATTTGGTTTTAGATAAAAATTCCCTTTTCCGCTTGTGGTGTCTAGGGGTGCTTTTTGCAACTGATTTTCAATAAAAAGTCCGTTGGGAGAATAATCTTTTTTATACATTCCTGCATTCATTGCGAACACTAAATCCTGATTTTTTATTTCCAAAAATGCTTTTAAACTTTTTATGGTTTTGAAATGTCTTTGTTTTTCATCTTTCCAATAGAGTTTTAAATCTTGCTTTTTTGTGTTTAAAACATAAACTACAAATAAATTATTTTCAGTATAATCTTCAATGTTTTTAGAAATACTATCTTTTTTAAGAAGATTTTTTGTTTTTTGTTTTTTTGTATTATTTTTATATTGATAAAAGTAAAAGCAAATTCCTATCAAAAATAAAATAGAGGTAATTATCAATAAAAAAATTCGTTTTTGTATCATACTTTCTAGTATTAGGATTTGATGCTAAAATTACAAAAAGATTATCAATATTTATTCCCTCAAGAAAATAACTACCTTTATTTATTATGTTTTGCCGTTTGCTTTAGCTAACGGATGAGAAGCTGTTATATATTATCCAAAAACTGGGTGAAGCTCATTATAACCTTCTGAACTGTTTACCCTAATTGTGTAAATTAAGTAGCTTTTATTTTAAAGTACAAACCACAAAATTGTCAGACAACCCCATTTAACCATTTATTATATTTTATTTTTTCAATAATTGCAAAAATAATACTTTTTTACTAAATTGCTAAAATATTTAGACTTTGGTAGAAGGTCTGTTATAACTAAATATTTTTACTTATTTCAAATGAATCAAAATCAACACAAAAATATCAAACAAAATAATAATAATAATAGATTTTCTGATAAGCGTAATTCTGATAAAAGTATTATAGAAAAAGCTACACAAGAAAATGCCATTTTGGATAGAATAACAGCAGAAAAACCAATTATTGGCATTACAATAGGAGATTATAATGGCGTAGGGGTAGAGGTAATAATGAAAACTTTTGCAGATATTCGTATGCTAAGTATTTGTACACCAGTTATTTATGGTTCTTCAAAAATATTGCTTAAATACCGCAAACTTCTAAATTTGGATACTTTTCAGTTTGTTACTATCAAAGATTTGGAAGGTTTGCAACCTAAAAAGATAAACCTTATTAGTTGCTTTGAAACAGATAATTTGGCGGTAGGGGAGGCAACAGAAGAAGCAGGAAATAACGCTTTTTTAGCCCTAGAAAGTGCCTCAAAAGACCTTTTGAGAGGAAAATTGGAGGCAGTTGTTACTGCGCCTATCAACAAGCATACCATTACAAATGTAAATTGGACTTATGCAGGTCATACTGAATATTTTACAGAAAATTTTGGTGCTAAAGATAGCCTAATGCTCCTTGTGTGCGACAACCTACGTGTAGGCGTGATTACGGGACATGTGGCACTTGCTGATGCGCCTAAACTTATCACAAAAGAACGTGTGGAGAGTAAAATTAAGCTATTAGAAAAATCTTTAAAGGAAGATTTTGGCATTAAAAAACCTCGCATTGCTATTTTGGGGCTAAATCCTCACGCTGGAGAAAATGGAATGTTTGGAAAAGAGGAAAAAGACATTATAGAGCCTATCATTACTGCGTTTAGAAAAAAAGGAATGCTTATTTATGGTTGCTTTCCTGCTGACGGCTTCTTTGGTATGAAAAAATATACAGAGTTTGATGGAGTGCTGGCAATGTACCACGACCAAGGACTTGTACCATTCAAAACGCTTGCTTTTGAGCGTGGTATCAACTTTACGGCTGGTTTGCCTGTCATTCGTACCTCGCCTGATCATGGAACGGCTTATGCTATTGCAGGAAAAAATGAAGCTGATGAAACCTCATTTAGAGAAGCCGTTTATCTCGCTTGTGACCTTGTGAAAATCAAAAAATATAGCTAAATCAATTACGAATAAAATACAAAAATTAGTATATGACAAAAAATAAAGCAGCATAAATTTTATGCTGCTTTATTATGTTTTTAGGAATAAAACCGTAATTCGTAATTCGTAATTGACACACTATCTCAACTGTTGCCCAATGGTAAAGGTGAAATTTTGTTTTCCGCCATCACTACTACCAGGAACGCTATCCAATGCTTGTCCCCAATCTATCCCAATCATCCCAAAAGCAGGCATAAAAATACGTGCGCCCACACCAACAGAACGGTAAACCTTAAACGGATTATAAGTATCAAAATTCAAATAAGTATTACCACCTTCTGCAAAACCAAGCACAAAAATAGTGGCTGCAGGATTTAGGGAAATAGGGTAACGAAGTTCCATTACATATTTATTGTAGAGTGTACCAAGTGTTGGTGAACCTGTTCTGTTGCTTGGGTCTTGTGGAACAATCACGTTATCACGGTAGCCACGAAGCCCTATCAAATCAACTCCAATAAGCATATTTTGGTTGGTAAGACCACTTCCTCCCATTTGGAAACGCTCAAAAGGACCTACACCAAGATTTTTGTTATACGCATTAAGTGAGCCAAAATGAAAACGAGAGTGAAACACTAATTTGCCAATAACAGGAGCAAACATAGAAGCATCAAGCATTATTTTATAATATTCAATAAATTTAAACTTGTCTGCTTGTGCCATTTTATCATAATCTTGTTTGCTTTTCTGACCAGATAACAACGAAAAAGGTGGCGTAAGCGTACCAGAAAGTGTAAAAGAAGAACCTTCACGAGGGAAAGTTGGGTTAGCAATGCTACTACGTGAAATTGTAGTACCA
>JAYVHJ010000072.1:0-9506 GCA_043771315.1 Raineyaceae bacterium | reverse complement strand
CCTCCTTGAAAAGGAGGGGGATTTAAATCTCCCCTCCTTCCTAAGGAGGGGCTGGGGGTGGTTAAATTATAAAAATACAACCTAAAAAACATATTCCGTTGAATTCTCTCATAAAAAACATAATCACATTCTCACTTAAAAACAAAGCATTTATCTATATAATGTCTTTTGTTTTGGTGTGTGCGGGCGTTTACAGCTACACAAAAACACCTTTGGAGGCGTTTCCTGATGTTACGAACACGCAAATTATCATTGTAACTCAATGGGCAGGACGTAGTGCAGAAGAAGTAGAGCGTTTTATCACTGTTCCTGCTGAAGTAGTCCTAAATAGCGTTCAAAAGAAGACAAGCGTAAGGTCTGTGTCTATGTTTGGGCTTTCTGTTATTAAAATCATCTTTGATGATGGCATTGAGGACTTTTTTGCAAGGCAACAAGTCAATAATCTTCTCAAAAATGTAAAGCTACCAGATGGCGTTGAGCCTGAAGTACAACCGCCTTACGGTCCTACAGGTGAAATCTTTCGTTATACTTTGACTGGCAAAGGGCGTAAAGTAGCAGATTTACTTACTATTCAAAACTGGGTCATTGACCGTAACTTACGCAGTGTGGCAGGTGTGGCAGATATTGTTTCTTTTGGTGGTTCTGATAAGATTTTTGAGATACAAGTAAATCCTATTCTTATTTCAAAATATAATATAACGCCTTTAGAAGTCTATGAAGCCGTAAGAAAGAGTAATGTCAATGTGGGTGGTGATGTAATAGAAAAAAATGGTCAGGCATTTGTGGTGCGTGGGATTGGTCTTTTGAGAAGTATTGGAGATATAGAAAATATTATCATCTCAACTATCAATGACGTACCTATTTTGGTGCGCAACGTGGCAAAAGTACAAGAAGGTGCACTCCCAAAAGTAGGACAAGTTGGCTTAAACAATGATGATGACGTTGTAGAAGGCATTGTAGTAATGAGAAAAGGAGAAAATCCTACAGAAGTTTTGGCACGTGTCAAACTAAAAATCAATGAACTAAACGAAAAGATACTACCTTCTGACGTAAAAATGGTTACGTTTTATGATAGAGATGTTTTGATGGCTTATTGTCAAGAAACTGTAACGCATAACTTGCTGGAAGGTGTAATATTTGTAACGGTGATTGTCCTTATCTTTATGGCTGATTGGCGTACAACGCTGATTGTAGTAATGATTATTCCGCTTGCGTTGTTGTTTGCGTTTATGTGCTTGCGCCTGATGGGAATGTCTGCTAATTTGCTTTCTATGGGTGCTATTGATTTTGGGATTATTATAGATGGGGCTGTGGTAATGGTTGAAGGGCTTTTTGTCGTCTTAGCGCATAAGGCGCACAACGTAGGAATGCTTCCATTTAACAGATTAGCAAAGCTAGGACTTGTCAAAAAGACAAGTATAGAAATGGGTAAAGCTATTTTCTTTGCCAAACTTATTATTATTACAAGCCTTATTCCTATTTTTGCCTTTCAAAAAGTAGAAGGAAAGATGTTTTCTCCGCTTGCTTATACCCTTAGTTTTGCACTTTTGGGTGCATTGTTTTATACGCTTACGCTTGTGCCTGTGCTTGCAAGCTATCTTCTTAATAAAAACGTCAAAGAACGCAATAACCCTATTGTAAATTTCTTTGATAGAATAGTAAATAATGGCTTTGCTTTTACATATAAACACGCAAAAACAAGTATTATAACAGCTTTTGGAGTAATGGCTATTAGTTTGTATTCTTTTGTTTTTTTGGGAACAGAGTTTTTGCCAACTTTGAATGAAGGCGCACTTTGGATAACCGCAGAAATGCCAATGAGCCATTCTTTACCAGAAACATCAGCCCTTATTAAGAAATTTAGAAGAGAATTACAAACATTTGAAGAAGTAAGTGGCGCACTTTCTCAAATAGGGCGTTCTAATGACGGCACAGACCCAAATGGTTTTTACTTTGCACAAATTCAGGTAAATCTAAAGCCTAAAAAGGAATGGAAACGCAACATTTCTTATGACCAATTGATAGATGAAATGGACAAAAAGATGCGTCAATATCCTGGTATTGTCTTTAATTACTCTCAACCAATCATTGATAATGTCGCAGAAGCGGTTGCAGGTTTCAAAGCGTCTTTTGGGGTAAAGATATTTGGGCGTGATTTGGAAAAAATAGATAAAATGGCTGATGAAGTTACCAAACAACTACGTACTGTTGAAGGAATTAAAGATTTAGGAGTACTTAGAAACATTGGACAACCAGAACTTAATATCACGCTTGACCAAGATAAAATGGCACGTTATGGTATTTCTATTGCAGACGCAGAAGCCGTAATTGAAATGGCTATTGGAGGTAAAACTGCCACACAATTTTATGAAGGAGAACGCAAATTTGATGTACGTTTGCGCTATCAGCCTGACTCTCGCAAGACTGAAGAGGACATTGCTAATCTTAAAGTGCCTAGTTTGAAAGGTAATAAAGTTCCTTTAAAAGAAATTTCTGTTATTGATAAGAAAACAGGAGCTGCATTTGTGTATAGAGAGGCAAATAGTCGTTTTATTGGTGTAAAATTCTCTATTCGTGGACGTGATATGGGTAGCACCATTGCAGAAGCACAAGAAAAGGTAGGCAAAGCCTTGCCAAAGAATGCTCGTATAGAGTGGGTAGGAGAGTTTGAGAACCAACAAAGAGCTTCTAAGACACTTGCAAATGTTGTTCCTTTGTGTTTGCTAGGAATATTTGTGTTGCTTTATGTTGCTTTTGGAAATTTGAAAGATGCTGTTTTAGTTTTGCTTAACGTACCTTTTGCTATGATGGGTGGAGTGCTTGCTTTGCATATTACAGGCGTAATTTTTAGTATCTCTGCAGGTATTGGTTTTATTGCATTGTTTGGTGTTTGTATTCAAAATGGCGTTATATTGATTTCAGTGTTTAAGAAAAATCTCTTAGATGGAATGAACCTAAAAGATGCGCTTGTAAATGGTGTAAGTTCACGTACACGAGCCGTTGTAATGACTGCTTTGATGGCGGCTATTGGGCTTTTACCTGCTGCACTTTCTACTGGGATAGGCTCTGAAACACAAAAACCTTTGGCTATTGTAGTTATTGGTGGTATGATAAGTGCTACTATCTTAACATTGTTGATATTTCCTTTGTTATTTGCGTGGGCGTATAGAGAAAGTCCTAAGAAATTGTTTAAAAAACAAAATCTTAATACTGACCCAGTTAAACGCCGTCATCAAGAAGACTTAGAAGAAGATAAAACAAACACAACAGAGGTAGAAATAAAGAAAATAATTCCTCCAAAAGACAATGAGAATGAAAAATATTAGTGTTTAATACATAAAATAACAAATCCGTAGCTTAATAAGCTACGGATTTTTTTTATTGAATATTAGATTCCTTACCTAATTCTTGGACTTGTTCCAATGTTAGACCAGTATCTTGCGAAACTATTTCTACTGATGTGCCACGTTTAAGCATATTCCTTGCAATGTCAGTTTTTTCTTTCATTTTGGCTGCTTGTTCGTATATTTCTTTGGCACTTTCTGCGGCGTTGCTATTTTTGGTTTCTCGTATTTCTTCAGGGCTAAGTCGTTCAAAATCAATAATTTCTGCTACTTTTTTAACGCCTTCATTATTCAAATTGATGGAAGGATTATCAGGGTGTTTGATAGATTCTTTCACCAGATTAAGCCAATCTTTGTACCCGTCAGGTGTGCTGTCTTTGATATGATTATGATTTAGGTAGATAAGTTTATGACCAAAAACATCATATTCTTTGCCGTTAAGGTCAAAAAGATTGCTATAATGGAACAAAATATCACTATTTACCAAAATGCCGTTTTTATCTTTCACGACATATTTGCTCGTAAAAACGACAATAGTGTAAACCAATCTATCTGTTTTGTATTCTTTTGAAGTGCGTTGCATTTCAGCAATTGCCATATTATGATACAATAAAAACCTATCAAAATTATAATCATAATCTACTTTTTGAATTTCTACAACGACTCTTTTATCTTTACTTTCTGCAAAAATATCATATTTAAAGTCTATATGAGAGATTTTAGGCTCAAAACGTTTTTCAGTTTCTACTATTTCAGGCTCAAAATCTACCCCAAAAAGGTCTTTTACAAGACATTTAAGGACAAATTTGTCTGTAAAAGCCTTTTTAAAAATTACTTCATTATCTAAGTTACCAAGCATAAAATAGTTTTTTAAGTTATTGGGTTGAATATACGAAATGGCATATCTTCATTACAAATATAATCAAATAAAATTCATTTTCCAAAAAATCACAAGAAAGTTATCATCTAAGGGTTAGTAATCAATTATCTTTAATGAAAAATATTCAAAGAGTATTTTAGTGCTTCATTAAATTTATCCATATTTAAGCCCAAATCTATATTTTTGTCTTTGAAATAAGCCAATACTTTTTCAGTAGCAATATTTCCTACCAAATCATCTTTTGCCATAGGGCAACCTCCAAAACCTCGCAATGCTGTATCTATGCGTCTGCAACCTGCTTCGTAGGCAGCATTTATTTTTTCTGTTGCAGTATTTGGGTTAGAATGAAGGTGCATTCCAAAAGTGGTACTAGGAAAAGTTTGGGTAAGGTTTTTCCATAAAGATTTGATGTTTTCAGGAGAAGAAACGCCAACCGTATCAGAAGGAACAATAATTTCTACTCCTAAATTAACTAATTTTTCTGCTAATTTTTCTACTATTTCAGGGCTATAAACTTCATCATAAGGATTTCCAAAGCCCATAGAAAGATAAACAACTTGTTTTTTGTTGTTTTTCTGACAAATATTTTGGATTTCTTCCACTACTAGAAGTGCTTCTGCTATACTTTTGTTGGTATTTTTCTGTTGAAATATCTCTGAAACAGAAAGCGGAAAGCCTAAAAAGTCTATCTCTTCAAAAATAGCAGCTTCTTCACTACCACGAGTGTTAGCAACAATAGCAAGAAGTTTAGTTTTTGTTTGAGAAAGTTGGAGTTTTTTGAGAACGTCAGCCGTATCTCGCAGTTGTGGAATAGCTTTTGGAGAAACAAAACTTCCAAAGTCTAAGGTGTCAAAACCTACTTCTAGGAGTAGATTAAGGTAATTGGCTTTGATTTCAGTAGGCACAAAAGCCTCCAAACCTTGCATTGCATCTCTTGGACATTCTACTATTTTCATTGAAATATGGTTGGAAAAGGTACAAAATAAGAGGTACGAGGTACGAACATAAAATGATGATTATTAAGTTATTGCAAAATCAGCTAAAATCAAACAAAAAACGGCATAATTCAAAATATCTTGGTAGTTGGCAGCTATGCCTTCAGAGGCAATAGTTTTGCCCTGATTATCTTCTATTTGCTTTATTCTAAGTAGTTTGACAAGAATTTCATCTGTCATAGACGACATACGCATATCTCGCCACGCCTCACCATAGTCGTGATTTTTATTTTGCATAAGCTCTTGTGTTTGAGCAATATAGAAATCATATTTTTTGAGAATTAAATCAAAATTTTCAGAGGAATTTGTGTTAGTATCAACATCTTCCAACTGTATAAGTGCCATAATACAATAATTGATAATGGCTAAAAACTCTGAATTGAGGTCGTCAGCTACTTTTTGTGTACCATTTTCTTGTATGGAACGTATTCTTTTGGCTTTTATATAAATTTTGTCTGTGAGTGCGCTGGCACGATAGATGCGCCAAGAAGTACCATAATCTTGGTTTTTCTTCTGAAAAATCTCTCTACAATAATTTATAATTTGTGTGTATTGTTGTTCTGTGTTCATTTTTTTGATTAAAATTTTACCAACGCAATAGCGCAGAAGCCCACGTAAAACCACTTCCAAAAGCAGCCAAGCATATCAAATCTCCCTCTTTGATTTTGCCTTCTTGCCAAGCCTCTGTAAGCGCAATAGGAATAGAGGCAGCCGTTGTGTTGCCATATTTTTGAATATTGCTGACTACTTTTTCAGCAGGAATATTCATTGTTTTTTGTACATATTGTGTGATACGTAGGTTTGCTTGATGTGGTACGAGCAAATCCAAATCTTCAACTTTAAGGTTATTAGCGTTTAAGGCTTCCATAATCACCTCTGGAAAGCGTGCTACAGCGTGTTTGAAAACCGCAGGTCCTTGCATTACAGGCAAATGTCTGCCTTCTTCTACTATTTTTGGGTTCATTCTGTCAAAGAGTTTGCTACCTGGGTGTTCCAAAATCAAATCTTCTGCAAATTTCCCTTGTGAATGTAAATGTGTTGATAAAATTCTTCTATTAACATCAGTTGTTGCTTGTATGACTGCTGCACCTGCCCCATCTCCAAACAAAACCGCAAAATTACGGTTTCTATCACTTAATTCTAAGATATTTGATTGTACTTCTGCACCAATAACAAGGATATTTTTGTACATTCCAGATTTAATATATTGGTCTGCCACTGACAAACTATAAATAAAACCAGAACATTGCGCCCTCACATCAAGTGCGCCAATCTCTCTAAAAGGCAATGCTCTTTGTACCAAAACGCCTGCACCAGGAAAATTATAATCAGGGCTAAGTGTTGCAAAGATAATAAAATCTATGTCTTCCGCCTGCAAATTAGCATTTTTTAGTGCCATTTCAGCGGCACGAGTTCCCATACTAGACGTAGTATCTGTTCCTTCTTTGAAAAATCTACGAGTTTCTATGCCCGACCTCTCTAATATCCATTCATTTGATGTATTAAACTGCTTTGCCAAATCATCATTTGTAACAATTTGTTCTGGCAGGTAATATCCTAAACCCGCAATTCTTGAATAAATCATATTTTATCTTGTTTTTTTCACAAAAATAATGTTTTTTTTGAAATTTGCAAAACGCTTTTTTCAATTACGAATTAAAAATTACGAATTACGTCATTGCGTGATTTTTTTACTGATAAATTCATATATTTACATCAAAATAAACGAAAGATTAGTAGAAAAATCATAAAAAAAGCTATGAAAACCCCTTTTGCAGAGATTTTAAATATTGGAGATGAGATTTTGTATGGACAAATCACCAACACCAATGCCCAATGGATAAGTACAGAACTTGACAAAATTGGTATAAAAGTCGTACAACAAACCATTATTGCAGACAGTGAAAAAGCCATTCTTGATGCCTTAAACGGTGCTTTTGAACGTGCAGACATCATTCTTATCACAGGTGGGCTAGGTCCTACCAAAGATGATATTACCAAAAAAACACTTTGCAAATTCTTTGATACAGAGCTTGTAATGAATAATGAGGCTCTTTTGATGTTAGAAGAGTTTTTTGCAAAACGTGGCAAAGACATGATTGAAAGCAACCGTTTGCAGGCTACATTACCCCAAAATGCCACTTATATAGCTAACCACAAAGGAACAGCACCAGGAATGTGGTTTGAGCATAAAGGCAAAATTTTTGTGTCTATGCCTGGCGTACCACACGAAATGGAGTATTTGATGAGCTATTATGTACTTCCAAACCTGCAAAAATTCTTTCAAACGCCTAAGATTTTTCATAAAATGATAAAAACTATTGGTGTTGGGGAGTCTTTTTTGTCTGAAAAAATAGCTGATTGGGAAGATAATCTCCCTGAAAATATCAAATTAGCCTATTTACCAGCTTTTGGAACGGTTCGTTTGCGCCTTACGGGTGTGGGTGAAGATTTGGAAATTTTGAAACAACAAGTACAACAAGAAACAGATAAACTACTTCTGTTGATAGATAAAGACGTTTATGGATTTGATAATGATGATTTGGCAGAAATGGTAGGCAAACTTTTGGTAAGTCAAAATAAAACGCTTGCATTGGCAGAAAGTTGTTCTGGTGGGTATTTGGCACATTGTTTTACTAAAAATTCTGGCGCATCTGCTTTTCTGTTTGGCTCTGTTGTTTCTTATGATAACAGTATCAAAATGAACGTATTAAACGTAAAAAAAGAAACCCTTGAGGAGTTTGGCGCAGTAAGTGAACAAACCGTTTTGCAAATGGCGGAGAATGTTCGTAACCTAATGAAAACAGATATTGGCGTGGCAATTAGTGGCATTGCAGGACCTAATGGTGCAACAGAAGGCAAACCCGTTGGCACTATTTGGGTAGCATATTCAGACAAAGATGGCACAAAGGCAACAAAATATCAGCTAGGAATAGACAGAATGGCTAATATACAGATTTCTTCCCACTTTTTGATAGATTGGATTAGACGCAAAAACGGAGGAAGAATCTAGTCAATTTAAAATCAGTTACAATAAAAATATTCTTATTGCGTTTGGTAGGAAAATATAATAATTATGAAAATTCAAACCATACTAAAATGAGAAACCAATTTTTTTTAACTCTTTTCCTCTTTGTGATAATGACTTCTGACGCTTTTAGCCAAGACAAAATGCTTATTGAACCAAAACCTGCCACTATTTTTATAGAATTAGGCAATAATAAGCAAATAATAAACTTTGATTTTTTGGTTTCTCACAAATCAAAAGATACATTATCCTTAGACAAATTGAGTGTTTCTGTGTTTGATAATGATAACAACCTGCTACAATCACGTTTTCTTGACAATAATGGTACTGCACCAAGTATTATGATGTTGCCAAAACGAGTTTGGAATGGAGAAATAGCACAACTCATATTCAACCCATTTTCTGAATTTGAAATCACAACACCCATTAAAAAATTAGAATATGAATGGACTTTTTCAAATAGTGCAAGGAAAGAATTTGTTTTCAAATCAACTATTTATCCACAGAAATATACCCAAAAAACCAAATTGCAATTTCCAGTAAAAGGGAGAATACTTGTTTATGATGCTCACGACCATAACTCACACCACAGAAGATTTGATTATAATTTTGAGCCAATAAAAGCCTTTGGTATCAATACCAACTTTATGCGTTATGCGTATGATTTTGTGATATTGAACAACGACAATAAACAATTTCAAAATAAAGGCGCAACAGACCAAGATTATTTTAGTTTTGGCAGTCAAATATATGCAATAGCTGATGGAAAAGTGATTTATGTTGCCAGTCAGCATAAAGATAACAAAGAATTTGATGTAATGAAGTTAAAAGAAAATCCCTTAGAACTCTATGGAAATTGTGTTGCTATTCAGCATAATGATAACTCTGTTAGTATTTATGGGCATCTTAAAGAAAATAGTGTAAAAGTAAAAGTGAATGATATGGTAAAAGGAAACCAACCAATAGCGCAAATAGGTGTTTCTGGTAGCTCTTTTTTTCCACATTTACATTTTGAAGTGAGAACATCAATCACCAATAATGCAGAAGGATTGCCTTCTTATTTTGAAAATATTTTTTTATTAGAAGGCAAACTCAAAAAGAAATCAAAAACAGGATTAGTGGAAACAGGAAATATAGTTGAAGCAAAATAAAACACTTTTTGCAACCTAGCCTTAGGGTGTAAACTAAATACCAAAACTTTTGCGGGAACTCTAGTAATAAAATATACCAAAAAGTAATTTCTTTTTGGTATATTTTAT
>JAYVHJ010000071.1:0-9190 GCA_043771315.1 Raineyaceae bacterium | reverse complement strand
CTTTTGCAGGCACATATAAGCCTACCAACGCAAGCAACAACAAAAGGTATATTTTCTTTTTCATAGAAAGATAATTAAAAGATTAGATTTAAAATAATTAAAAGGTTTATTTAAAAGATTTACTTTCGCAAAGGTATGAAAAAATGTGCTGCGTAACATCAGTTATTCATAATTTTATTTAAAAGAAATTTACTCAAGGAATATGGCGTTAATATAGAAGTTGTTTAGGATTAAGCTAGAATAATATAAATACTTGATTGTCAATAAATTAGAAATTGTAAATAATCTTACTAAAATCAACTTTGCGACTTTACAGTTAAAAATGTAGCTATAAGCGTTTTTATTTCAATTTTATATTTAATTATATAAAACATTTCTCAATCATAAACAACCTCACACAAAAAATCCTACAAAAAACAAATTTTGTAAGATTTTTTGTATTAAAGTTTCCTTATGCTACACTAGGAATTTAGGGCTTTTACCTTGCTATCACTAATTTTTTTCTTGCTTTGATATTGTTTTTCCCTGTTATTTCTACAAAATACATACCAGATGCATATTTTTCAGTATTGATTAGAAGCCCTTTATTACCTTTTGTAAGAGAAAAAGCATCTACTCTTTTACCGTAACTATCAAACAAAATCACGCTAAAATCTTCTGCAGTTTCTTGTCTAAAACCTGTAAACACTTCATTTTGCGCAGGATTTGGATAAATAACAAACTCATTTTCAAGGATATTAGTTTGGGTTTGTGGGTCTAATGCCGTTGTTGGGTCTTGTGAGGATATATTTGTAGTGACATTAAAGAAGCCTGATTGATAGATTTCTTTGGTAACTTCATCTTGCACAAACACTACCAAAACCAACCTGTTCCCATTATAGACGTTTGTCGGACTCCAAGTCAGCTCGCCTGTCTGGAATTGCGTGTTTTGTAGCCACGTTTGCGCAATAAGCGTTCCTGCAGCGTTTGGAAGCATCTTTTTGACTACATTTTTAAAAGTCAGCCCTCCAAAATTTCCACTCGTAAATACACTTCCCAGTATTTCCTGTTCAATAACAGCAGTCTGCAAAATCACCCTACGTGTAAATGGCTCTAATGCTCTTACATTTGCCTTAAACCTAAGCTGTTGTGTAGTAGAAGTGAAATCAACAGAAAGCTCAAAAGGAGAAATTTCTAACGTTCTTCTGTTGTAAACGGGTGTTCCCCACTCAGAAAATTTACGGTTTTCTGTAATACCATCAATAGCAGTTCTTGGTACTTGCGACACACCATAATACAATGCTCTTGCACTTGGGTCTGCTGTATTATCTGCGTTCATTGGGTCTGCACCAGGGAAATTAGTGTGATACTGAATATTATAAATTTCATTTTGTAGTGTAACAACAGGGAAATTATTAATAAATGTATTTTCTGTATTTGCCTCTGAACTACTTGCATTCGTGAAATGCTCCAATAATGAAATCTTATTTCTATTTCCAATAAACACTTCATCAAAAGCAAAACCATCAAAAATCTGTCCTATAGGATTATCTGCATTGCTACCAAAAGCCACCCTAAAACGAACAGAAGCCTGCCCTCTAAATGCATCAAGATTAAATTTAGCAATTTTATAATCCGTAGAATTGTTGCCTGTCCACGCTTGCGGTACGTTTTGTCCTCCAGGTTGAGAGATAATCCCAGTAGTATTGTACCATTCAATACCCTCATTAATGCTTCCTACAAGCGTCCAAGTAATACCATCATTGATAGAGGCATACAAAACTCCTGCATCAGCTCCCCTATCTGTATCATACCAGATTTTCATAGCAATCATTGGTTTGTTAAGGGTTGGGTCAGTAAAATTAAAGCAAGGACTTTCTACATAAGAACGCTCATTTGGATAAAAACTATTGTTCTTTTTACCTGTACTCCACGCACCGCCAGTCGTTTTAGCCGCATTTATTTTGCTTCCAGTTGGTACGCCACGTTTCCAACTAAAACCAATAGTATCTATCAAAGGATTGAGATTAGCTTTTATCCTGCCTGTTGCCATCCAAGAAGTGCTATCATTTGGATTATCAAAATTTTCTTTGTATGGAAGTGCCGCAGTTGGTGTAATACGTGGAAAAATAAAAACTTCTTTCACAGTTGTATTACTACAAAGTGTATTTGTGATAACTGTAAGTTTAGCCAAGTACCTTCCGTGTGTTACGTATTGATGCGTGGCGGTACTTGTCACTGACGAAAGAATGGACGAACCATCTCCAAAATCCCAAGTATAATTGGTGATATTTCCAGCTCCTAAAAGCGTAGAGGTACTTGTGAAGTTGGTTGTCCCTCCTACACAAAAGTTAGCAGTCGTAAAACTTGCAACAGGAATAGCCCCAATAGTAACGTTATTTGTTATTGATTTAGAACAACCCAAAGTAGTCGTAACTGTAAGTGTAACAGGAAATTGACCTATTAGACCAAAAATATGCGTAATAAGTGGTGTTGTTGTGGTTACTGCTGGCGTAGTATCATTAAAATTCCAAACAAAACTAGCAATAGTTTCACCATTTGCTGTAGCATTAGCCACAGCAGCCGTAGCATCAAAACTTACAGGAATATCTATACATATTTGGTTTCCCACTAAAAAAGAAGGTGCAGGAAGTGGCAAAACGGTGAGTGTTCTTGAAGTAGAAAGCCCAACACAACCATTTGCATCAATATATCTTAATGTAAAAGTAAATACTTTTGGTACAAGAAGCGTAGCATTGATAAAAAGTGTAGCAGGTAAAATAGTAGAAGAGCCTGTAAGTGGCGTAAGAATACTTGCACCATCTAGTATTTCAAAGATAAAAGTGCCTCCCAGTGGTGTTGTAGGATCTGTATTGATAGTAATAGAGCCAAAATCACTACAAACCCTCGCATTCCCAGTAATTGGGTCAACGGTCGCACCTGCACCAAACGTAAACGAAACTGGAGGAATACCATTAACAGTAAATTGTTGTATATCAGTAGTTTGTGTTGTGCAACCTTGATTAGAAGTATAAGTATAAACGACATTATAAGTACCCACGCCACCACCAGCTAAAAACAACTGCGCATTAGGGTTGAATATGTTTGCGCCATTATGGACATACGTAAAAGCTCCTTTTGTAAATGTATAATTACCATTTGCAGGTACAAGCGAGGGTTCCATCCCATACGTACTTACATTAGCAAGTGCAGGTACAAGCGTAATTTCGGTTACGTTGGCGCAAACATCATAATTATTTACAAGCGAAGCAACAGGATTTGGCAAAGTTGTAAATTTAAACGAAATAGTAGGTTTAGACTTCATTCTTAAGCGTGTAGCACAAACCACTACAATATCACAAGATTTTATGTCCGTATATTCGTATTGAATAATGTACTCACCAGCTGCATTGCCTATTATTGCAAAAGGAGAAAAAGATGTAGCACCAGCAGGTAACGTAACATTTAAAGGGGCAGAAGATGGCGTTATTGGCACAGTAACTGGTGAAGCACCATTTTTTATTCTTATAATACCATTTAAGGGCAAAAACCCGCCTGTCGTTACGAGTGGCGTAATATTAAAATTAGCCGTAGAAACAACATCTCCTACACAGAAATCACTTGTACCAATAAAACTAAAGTTAAAGGCAGGCAAAGGATTGATTTGAAAATTTTGTCTAGGTGAAATACTCTTACAACCATTGGCATCTTCATAAGAATATTCTACTTGAAATACGTTGATAATTAGAGGATTGATTACTGTTGGTGTATAAAGCACAGTATTATTAGTGTTTATCACATTTACGCCACCTGGAAGTGTTTCTACTATTATACCAGCACTATTATAAACTCTAAAAATACTTTTTAAAGGCAGAATAGGATTTCCACCATTGTTTACCCAAATGGGCGTAAGGTTAATGACTGATTTGACTGGATAATTACAGATTTCTGTTGTTGACAAACTAAAAGTTAAAATAGGCAACGGATTTATTCTAAGTATCAAAGGCGCACTCACCCCAGAACAACTACCATTAGCCGCTGTATAAGTAAAATAATAAGTAATAAGGTAATCACCTGGTCCTGTGCCACTAAGTGCAGAAAAATTTGTTGCAATATTGATATTATCACTCATATTATTACTAGGAATATTCACTCCAGGTAATCCAGAAAATTGTTTTTTGATATTATAATAGCCCACACCAGTAATAGCAGACGCTACTGGAAGTAAAGTAAAACTATTTATATCCTCACAAATGCTCAAGCCTGTTCCTGTTGTAAAAGCAAAACTAGGGAGTGGGTCTGGTACGACATTTACTATAAAAGGCACTGTAGAGGTACTGCAAGATTTTGAAGGGCTTGTATAATTATCAGTATAAGTAAATACAATAGTATAAACGTCAGCAATAGGAGGAAAAGCAAAGTCAATACTGAGCGCACTTGCATTGATAGTAATGGGTACAGTTGGTGCTGAAGTTTTAATAATTACATAAGTTCCCCCTAAGTAAGCAGTGGGAGTAATAAGTTTGATAATGGTGCTACCTGCACAAACAGTCCCTCCATTAGTTAGATTTGCACCTATACTATTTTGTACGGACATTGTGGGTGTTGGGTTATTTCTAATTCTAAATTGTCTGACAAGCTCATTATAGCAAAAAGGCGCATTAGGCAAAGAATAAGCAATTTGCAAGTCATAATCCCCAGAAGCCAAAGATGAAGGAGTAATGGTTTTTGAGGGTAAAGTAACGTAAGAACTTACTGGCTGAGCTTGTAGCTTGTATTTTACAGTAATGGCAGGGTCAATTAAGCTAAAAAGAGTTGGTTCTATCAAAAAATTAGCTGAACTACTCCTACAAAAAAGGTCATTATTAATAAGATTCATATCCAAAACTGGATTTCTGTATATCGTAACATTAACAATAAAATTATTAGTGCTAAAACCTACCTGTGTAGTCATTCTAACAGGAATATCAATAAAAGTCCCCCCTGGAGGAATAAGTGGTATCAGCAAAGCAGGATCAAAAGTGTAGTTTGTGCCACTCCATTTTATACCTGCATTAAAAGGAAAACCAATCAAATTCACATCTGTAAACCAAAAGAATTTACCACCTGGCGTTGGAGGGTTAAAAATAGTGCTTGGTGGAAGTGCTGTTGCACCTGTTGTAATACTAACATCAGGTATCAAAACAGGTGAAGCCGCACCACTCAAACAATAAGAAGGGTTTAAATTATTAACAACACTAACAATAGGGTTAGTTACCATAAATGTAAGAGAAGTACTTGCGGTGCAATTAGTCGCAGGGTCTGTATAAGTATAAGTAACTATATGTGACATATTTGGAATGGCATTTGCAGGAAAAAACTGCGTTCCTACCACATAATTGCCAGAATATGTACCTGAAGTATTCACCACACCATTCACAGCACCACCAAAAACACTTCCATCAGTCAAATCAATAGCAGAAGAATTACTTAGATATGAAAGAGGATTACTCCATATAAAACTAACCAAAGGTTTGTTGTTGATGACAAAACTTGCTGTAGCATTATTGGTACAAGACGTACCAAGTGTAGCTGTAGCACGTAGCTGATAATTACCTGCAACAAGTGAGGAAGATGTAGTAAAATTAGTGATATTTCCTACTGTGGTGCGTGTTCCGTAGGCACTAGCAGGAGAAAAAGCACCACCATTAAAGCTAATTTCTAATAAATAAGGTGGGACTATTGTGCCAGACACACTAAAAGTTGTTTGGGTTAGTACGCAAATACTAGCGGCACCTGTAACGTTTACCACAGGATTATCATTGATAGTAAAATTAAAAGGCGTTTTAGGACTATCACAACCACTTGTAGAAGTCAAAATCATATAAAATGATTTTGTACCAATGGTAGTATTATTTGCCGTTGTATAACCCAAAAGATTTGTTTCAAGCGTTCCAGTCGTGTTTTGTGTACCAATAACAGCATTTGTAACGGCATCATAAAAACTAATACTTTCTCCTGCTGAAAGGGTTACATTTCCAAAAACTTGCGTAGTCGGCACAAAACCGCTACACGCATTATTGACTGTGATAATACTTGCACTCGCAACTGGGACAGGCGTGCTACTAAATGTAGCGTGAATTTTATTTTGAATTGCTTTATTGTCTGCTTGTACAGCAGTTCCACCTGTGCGTAGTAGGTTTTGAGATGTTGTACCTGACGTATGAACAATTTGTATGTTTCTTAGAATAATATTATCTAACCCAGAAAAAGCAGTTCCAATATCATACAAAAGCGTTATTTTGGTAGCAGAAACAAACAAATTAACATTTGAAATATCCGACCCTGTTGCTAAAATAGTGCCTGTTCCTGCCACAAAATTAAATCCTGTGGGTGCATTCATTTCAAAAGTTTGGTTATTTCCTTGCCCAAAACTCGCAGAACTGCCCTCATTTATCACAATATCACCCAAAATTTGTGGTGCGCTATTCCTACACAATGTAAGTGTAGGTGCAGTAATAACCACGGCATCAGCCGTTTGAAAGCTAATGGTTTGGTCAAGGTTTTTGACTAAACTTGCATTTTGAAATAAATCTTTATTTAATGTAAATTGATAGGTACTACTTGCTGCAAGTGGCTGATTAGCTGTAATAGTAATCCATTGTCCAGTAGCAGTAGCATCAATAGTAGCCGTAAAAACAAGGGCAGGTATCATCACAGGCGCAACAATAGTAAAAGCACTTGTAACATTTGTACCATTCAAAATAGTTGTTCCACTTGGACTATTAAACACATATTCAGAGAATTTGAGGTAAATAGCTGTATTTGTAGCAATATTTGTAAAAGGCGGATTTGTAGGAATAGCAAGTGTAGTAGTGCTTCCATTGCTCAAAAAAGCCTGTTGTAAGTTAATAGAATTTTGCACTGTAACAGTAAAAAGCGTTTTAACACTCTCACAACCACTTGCGGTAATACTCATATAGAAAGTTGTTGTGGCAAGTGTTGTGTTAGAAACATAGCCCAAATCAGCAGGAGAAACCAAAATACTGCCACTAGACACGCCAGACGTATAAATAAGTGCATTAGTAGCATCATAAAAATTAGCAACACCTCCCACAGGCACAGTTATTGACGTGGTGGTTGTCAGTACAAAACCACTTCCAAAGGTCATATTGGCTATTATGGGTGCAGTTGGTATGGGTGTACTTGTGAGTGTAGCGTGTGTGAGGTCATCTAAAACACGGTTTCCTGCTTGTATGGCAGTTCCTGCGGTGCGTTTTAGTAGTTGTGTAGTTGTGCCTGATGTGTGAACTACCTGAATATTTTGCAATGTAATTGTATTGATATCAGCATAAAGATTGCTTAAATCATACGTAAGGGTAATATTTGTAGCAGTTACAGTCAAAGTAGCATTTGAAATATCTGCACCAGCAACCACCACAATTCCCGAACCAGCCACAAAATTAAAGCCAGTTGGAGCGTTTATTTCAAAGGTTTGGGCAAGTCCTTCACCAAAAGAAGCAGAACTACCTTCTGCAATGACAATATTTGGTAATATTTTTGGAGTAGCATTGCGGCACAAATCAAGCGCAGGTGCAGTAATGATGACACTCGCAGCAGTTGTAAAAAGTATATCTTGATTGGTTAGGTTTATTTCTAAAAGTGCGTTGGTGCAAGTATTTGCAAGCAGTTGTATAGTGTGTGGGGTAGCACTTTTTAGCTCTGTAATAGGAATAATTGTTACTATATTTCCAATAATAGTGGCAGTAAATGGAATAGAAACAGCATTTTCTTGGAGCAAAAAAGCTGTCGCAATGTCTGCATTGGTGAAAGGCAAACCACTTACATTTGAAAGCGTTGCTTGGTCAAAAGTAACAGAAATAGGGGTATTTGTGGGAATATTGCTGGGGTTTGCAGTAACAGCAACTGCTCCTACTCTCGCCAAATCAAGTAAATTTATTTGTGGGGCTTGTGCTTGTATGTATGTATGTGAGAGTACAAGCATACATAAGCACACAAGGCAGATGCGTAAAAAATATTTCATGAGATAATATTTATAATTTTATTTGTAATTTGTTTTTGTGTTTATTTTGCTAAATTTTCTGCTAAACTAGCTAAAAATATTGGAATTTTCTAAAGAAATACGCTAAAATTCCATATCTTTATATACCCTTTATAGCCAAATAGTAACTAATATGTCTTCAAATATCTTAGTTTTTTGTTAGAATACAAAATATTTAGAGAGATTTTTCTAACGCAAAATAGGATTAAGTACAAAATATTTTTTGTATTTAATCCTATAATCCTAAAAATCTTAGCCTGCTATTTGGATTAAGCTATATTTGCTAAATCAGGGTCTTTTTCAATCAATCTTTTAAAAAATCTTTCGTTTTTCAGTTGTTTTTCTTCTAGTTTTGTTTCTCTCTCTTTGAGTAAGTTTATTTCCCTGGAAAGTGCCTCATTCTCTAACCTTTAGGGCAGCTGTTTTGCTTTCAATAGCACTGACAAGTGGTGCATTGGCGGCTCGTCTGTCCCAAATAAGTACACCAACAAGCACCGCAACGAAAGCAATCATACCTCCAATTAGGTTATTTTGTGTGTCAAAACGCTTTTCAAGACCATCTACTTTTGTGGAGATAATAGCTTGTTGTTTTGCAAGTTCTGTCATTTGCTTATTATTTTCAGCCATTTGCTTAACAAGTTCAGCTATTTGCTCTCCTTGTTTGGCTTGTTGCTTTGCAAGTTCTAACAATAATTCTCTATCCGTTTGAGCTGACAACCCAAATGGTATAACTAAAAACAGTATTACAAGTAGTTTTTTCATTGCTTATCCCAAATTATACGTAAATCTACATTAAAAATCTCACAATAAAAAATCTTAGTCCAGTTTTAATCTTCGTGGTTTGTGTCCTCACAAACCACCAATTAGGACAATAAATATATTTATTGTCGTTAATAAAATGGCTATTGTACTACCTCATTGTGGTTTGTGGGGACACAAACCACGAAGATTAGATTTTAGGATTAAATACAAAATACATTTTTATTTTGTATTTTCTTTGTATTTAATCCTATAATTCTGTAATCCTAAAAATCTTAGTCCAGTTTTTCTATTTTGCCATTTACTTTGAGTTTGATAATTTCTATATTCTCAAGTCCTTCACTATCAACTACTTTAACGGCTATTTCGTGAAGACCAGCCTTAAATTTGTAGCTTTGCAGACCCGCTTTA
>JAYVHJ010000070.1:0-9093 GCA_043771315.1 Raineyaceae bacterium | reverse complement strand
GATTGGATTGGATTGGATTGGATTTTCATTTTTTTGAATATTTGTTTTAGTGATGAATACGAGAAGTATTATAATTATATTGCAAAATTAGGTATCTTCTTTGTACTTTCCAAATATTTCGGTAAAATATTTTATTATAAGATTTTTTAGATTTTAATAAATCATCTTTAATTTACGTTTAGTATCAATATTATATTAAAAAATAAATTGTTTTCCTTCTTTCTTCTTAAGTTTGTCTGTTATTTTATCTAGCATTTTGCAAAATGTGTAAATTAACATAAAAATAAAAGTTTAATTTTACGTGATTTTTTGCTAAATTACGAGAATAATCAGTGATTTACAGTATATAAATACGTTTATCTACTGAATGGTTTAAAATTGAAAATTCCTTTTGAGAAAATAAATCAAACAAAATGTACGCAATTATAGACATAGAAACCACAGGAGGACAAGCCCTCAAAAGTAAAATTACGGAAATTGCTATTGTTTTGCATAATGGTAGCGAAATAGTAGAGAAATATAGTACGCTCATCAATCCAGAAGTACATATTCCACCATTTATCACCAAACTAACGGGCATCAATGATGATATGGTGAAAGATGCGCCGAAATTTTATGAAGTGGCTAAAAAAATCATAGAACTTACAGATAAATGTGTTTTTGTGGCACACAACGTATCTTTTGATTATTCTTTTGTCAAAGAATCTTTTAAAAATTTAGGTTATAATTTTAATAGAAAAACGCTTTGTACTATACGCTTAAGCAGAAAACTAATACCAAATGAGCCTTCATATAGTCTAGGCAAACTTTGTCATTCTTTGGGGATTACTATCAAAGATAGGCACAGAGCAATGGGTGATGCGGAGGCAACAGCCATACTTTTTACCAAACTAATTGCCCTTGACGACAAAATAAATGATGATTTTATTTTGCAAGAAGTCAAACAAAAAACACTACCTACCAAAATTTCCCAAAAACAAATGGACGCACTTCCAGAAGCAGTTGGCGTGTATTATTTTTATGAGGAAAACGACAAAGCTATTTATATTGGAAAAAGTAAAAATATCAAAAAACGTGTAGAAACGCATTTTAATGTCTTTAATAAAGAACGTAAGAGCGCAGAAATGAAAAAAGCTATTACGCATATTGATTACGTACACACAGGCAGTGAACTGGTGGCACTTTTGCTAGAATCCGCAGAAATAAAACGCCTAAAACCACGTTTTAATAAGCGACAAAGACGTAGTATTTTTAGTGATGGTATTTTTTATTTTTACAATGAAAATGGTTACATTGAGTTTTATGCAGCCAAAATAAAAGGTGAAAAACCGCCTATTTTCTTTGCTGAAAGTATTTATACTGCTAAAAAAATACTAGAGTTTTATCTTGTTAAACACAAACTTTGTATCAAATTGTGTGATATGTATCCACATAGTGGAGCCTGTTTTGACTATCATATTAAAAATTGTAACGGTGCGTGCATTCAGCAAGAAACACCACAAGAATACAATCAGCGTGCTATGCAAGTGATTTCTGGGCTGACTTCTTTCGTAAAACCTAATTTTATGATTATAGGAACAGGACGAGAACCCCAAGAAAAATCTCTTATTTGGGTAGAAAACGGCAAATACAAAGGTTTTGGTTTTGCCACAATCAAGCAAATCAATAGGAAAAATCCTTCAAATATGCATATATATATAGAAATTCATCAGGATAATAAAGATACACAAAGTATTATTAGGGAATATTTGAAAGATACAAATGATGAAATTTTATATTATTGAATAGTTGTGAATTTTAAATTGTGAATAAATACAAGATGTCAGTAAATGACAAACTATGTTAATTACTTGATAATCAATAGCGCAGGGTTTTATACCCTGCGTAGTGTTTGGGTTTGGGGCTACTACAATTTTTGCATCAATTTGACAACCATTGCGTTTTTCCAGGCTAAAAAAGTGCCTTCTTTGATGTGTTTTCGTGCCTCTCGCACCAACCACAAATAAAACGTAAGGTTATGAATACTAGCAATTTGTGCTGCTAAAATCTCTTTTGCAATGCAAAGATGCCTCAAATATGCTTTTGAGTGAAATGTACTTGCATAACCGCCCAAATTTGCATCTATGGGCGTGTGGTCATTTTTCCATTTCTCATTTCTGATATTGATAATGCCCTCTGTGGTGAACAACATACCATTTCTGGCATTTCTGGTGGGCATCACGCAGTCAAACATATCCACACCAAGCGCAATATTTTCCAAAATATTAGCAGGCGTACCCACGCCCATAAGATAGCGAGGTTTGTCTTTTGGCAAAATTCCACAAACAAATTCAACGGTTTCGTACATCATTTCCGCAGGCTCACCCACTGCAAGCCCTCCAATGGCATTTCCTGCACGTTCATAAGAGGCAATAGTTTCAGCAGATTGCTGTCGCAAATCTTTGTAAGTGCTTCCCTGCACAATAGGAAAAAGTGCTTGCTCGTAGCCGTAGTGTCCTTCTGTACTATCAAAACGGTCAATGCAGCGTTTTAGCCAGCGGTGCGTGAGTTCCATTGATTTTTTAGCATACTGATAATTACAAGGATATGGTGTACACTCGTCAAAAGCCATCATAATATCTGCGCCAATGGTGCGCTCAATATCCATCACTTTTTCAGGTGAAAACATGTGATAACTTCCATCTATATGCGACTGAAATTTCACACCTTCTTCTGTTATTTTGCGCCTTTCTGCCAACGAAAACACTTGATAACCACCACTATCTGTAAGTATTGGTCTATCCCAACCATTAAATTTATGCAATCCGCCCGCTTTTGAAAGCACGTCAAGCGTAGGGCGCAAATATAAATGATAAGTATTGCCTAAAATAATTTCAGCATTGATATCTTCTTTGAGTTCTCTAATATGTACAGCTTTTACGGTTGCTGCAGTACCGACAGGCATAAAAATAGGGGTTTGTATCTCACCGTGAGCAGTTTTGAGCGTACCTAAGCGAGCGTGTGTTTGTGTGTCTGTGTGATGTAAAGTAAATTCCATTTTTTGATGTGTGATGTTGTTTACTCTCCAAAAGTTTTAAACTTTTGGAGAGTTTGCATATTTTATTTTTCACATAAAATATCAATTAAATTTCAATTAAAAATTTGGTATAATGTCCATATAAAGACTGTACAGATATATTTCCGTTTAATTTTTCTACTGTTTGTTTAACAATATAAAGTCCCAAACCAGAACCATAACTATTAAGCGTAGCCCTAAAAAACATGTCAAAAATGCGTGGTAAGTGCAAATTTTGTATGCCTTGACCATTGTCTTCAAAGGTAAGTAAGATTTTGCGTTTATTTGTATCTTTTTGTGGTATTTCGTCAATATTTATTTTGAGATATTGCTGTGTTTGATGTTTATTTTGGTATTTAATGGCATTTGAAAGTAGATTTTGGAAGATAATCATAATTCTTTTTTCATCTGAAAGAAAGGTAGTTTTAAGATTATTATTTAAGATTATTTCAAGATTTTGTGCATCAGGCATAAACGCCAAATTATCAGTAGTTTCTTTGACAATTTGATGAAAATCAATTGGTTTGTGTTCTATTTCTAGTCTGCTATTGCGAGAGAAGTCAGCCATATCAGCAATAAAAGTATCTAACTTATTGATACTTTTTACTATGAGTGGCACGTATTCTTTAATGTCTTTTTCTGCATTTTTAGTGTTTGAAAGCAAATCTACAATACCCAAAACAGAACGCAAAGGCGCACGCAAGTCGTGGGAAGAACGGTACACAAAGCTATCTAATTCGTAGTTTGTTTGCAAGAGTTGTTTTTCATATTTTTTACTTTGGGATATATCTCGGGTAAAAATAGTAATGCCTATGATTTTTTGGTTGTTATCATAAATAGGATTAAAAGAAGATTGCGTATAAATCACATTTGTATCTGAAATATGTTGCACTTCTTGTGCAAATCTCTCTCCACTAAATGCTTTAGCATACAAATCAGCCCATATATTTTTTTCATTTTCGTCTTTGGAGAGAGCTAATATATTATCTCCAATTTTTATTTCTATGCCATTTCTTATAGCAATTCTTTTTTTGAAAGCAGAATTAGCCGCAATAAGTGAATAATTTGCATCTATAAACCAGACCATATCTTCTGTATTTTCAAGCATAGAAACCATATTTGCTTGGTCTTTTTGCCTATCATCTAAATTTTTTTGTAGGTCAAATTCTGCTTTTTTTAGTGTTGTAATATCTTTTTGAAAGCCACAAATGCCTACAATTAGCCCATTTTCGTTGCGTAGTGTGATGTAATTTCTATCCAGCCAAACTTCAGCATTATCTATTTTATGTTCCAATATTATATTTTTAATATGTTTATTATCAAAAATAAGCAGTATCATTTTTTTCCATTCTTCAACATTATCAGAAAAAATGTATTTAATGCTTTTATTTGTAATGTCGTCCACAATACCATATTGAGCGCAAAATTGTTGATTTACTTGCTCAAAACGTAAATTTTCAACCGCATTTTCTAGTATTTTTTCTTTTTCAATAGCATCAATACTATCATTCCAAATAATAGCTTCTTGGGCATAAAGTACAAAAAGCCCCTCTAACATCTCTTCAATAAAGATATCTAATAAAAGTTTATTGTTTTGTAGAAATTTTTCTTGCATACTTTAGTTGTTGTTTGTAGTACAAAAGTAATAATTATTTGCAATATTCTGCAAAAAGTTCTATTTTACGTGTAAAATTTTATATATTTGTGAGATTTTAAATATTTCTTCTTCCTAAAACCTCAAGGTTTTTAAAAACTTGAAGGTTTGGCTAACGTAAAATGATGCAAAATAATTTTTACTTCTTACGCAAATTTTCCCAAGAACTCGCCCAAAAACTTGCAGGAATGCGTATTTTCACTTGCTTTTCTCAAAATAAAGATGAACTTATCATAGGCTTTGCCGCCTCTAATGAGAAAAAAGACGTTTATATACGTGCTAGTTTGCTTTCTGATTTTGCTTGTTTGAATGTGGTTACTGATTTTCAGCGTGCCAAAAAAAATTCTGTTGATTTATTTACAGATTTATTTGATTGTAAAGTCTTAGCTGTCAAGCAGATAAATAATGATAGAAGTTTTAGTATTTGCTTAGAAAATAATTCTAAACAATACACTAACGAAAGATTTGAGTTGCTTTTCAAAATGTATGGGAATAGGTCTAATGTTGTACTTTTCAAAGAAAAATCAGGAGATTTAGAAACAGGGAATATTGATAAAAATCTAGAAACAAACAAACAACCAAATTCAGAAAAAGATAATTCCAAGTATGAAATCATTGAAACTTTCCACAAAAAACTACAAGCAGACTGGGACATTATCTATGAAAATATAGCTAAAAACATCACCCAAAATTATGATTTTTTTGCTCAAAATGGCATAAAAAAAACTTTTCCTACTTTTGATAAAACTATTTTTGACTACTTAGAAACCAAAGATTTTTCTGCACAAACTACAGAGAAACAATGGGAAATCCTGCAACATTTTTTTAGTTTATTAGACGAAAATAAATTTTATGTAGGAGAGAAAAATAATATTACAGAACTTGTACTTTTCCAAGATGATACACTGGTAAATACACGCATTTACACAAGTGCCATTATTGCTATCAATGATTTTTACTACTCTTACTCAAAACTTACATCACTTGACAAAGAAAAAGCAGAAGTCCTGAAAAAACTCTTAAAACTCAAAACAAAGACCCAAAATTATCTCAAAAAAACAGAAGAAAAAATGCTTTCTTTTCTGGATAGCTCTCGTAATGAAGAGATAGCCAATGTTTTGATGGCAAATTTGCATATTATTCCTGCCAAAGCAACTGCCGTTACTTTGTTTGATTTTTATCAAAACAACGACCAAACCATCAAACTCAAAGCAGACCTTTCTCCACAAAAAAACGCAGAAATTTATTACAGAAAAGCCAAAAATGAAAAGATAGAAATAGCACAATTAAACAAAAATATTGCACAAAAAGAAATAGAATTAAAGGCGTTTTTAGGGCATATTGATAAAATAGAAGGCATAATCCATCTGAAAGATTTACGCAAATATGTCAAAGAAAACACCAAACTTTTTGATGAAGTACGAGATGAAACCACGTATTTATTTAAAAGATTTGAGTTTAAAGATTTTGTTATTTTAGTAGGAAAAAGTGCTAAAAATAATGATTTACTTACACAGAAATATACCTACAAAGAAGACCTTTGGTTGCACGCAAAAGACGTGAGTGGCTCTCACGTAGTCATCAAATTTAGGGCAGGAAAGCCATTTCCGAGTGATGTAATAGAGAAAGCTGCCCAACTTGCGGCTTATTATTCAAAACGCAAAAATGATACACTTTGCCCTGTGATTGTTACGCCCAAAAAGTTTGTCAGAAAACCCAAAGGAATGGCAGATGGACAAGTAATGGTGGACAAAGAAAGTGTCGTTATGGTCGTTCCTAGTGAATTTTTGCTGTAATATTCACATAAATAAAAAATATCAAAAAAATATTTTTCTTACTAAAATTTTGTGAAAGTCATAATAGTTTAGTAATTTGAAAAAAAATGTTATTCATTGTATCTAACTCTCTAAACAAATCTATCAAACCAAACAATTATTTATTATGAAAATGAGTATTCAAACAAATCTGAAAAAAATATCAGAAAAAATGTTCAAAAAAACGCTTATAATGTCGTTTTTCTGCTTATCCAGCCTTGTGTTGAGCGGTTTTTTTAGTCCAGTTTTGGCGCAAGATGGCGCAAACCTGGTGCAACGCTTGCCAACAGACGTAATGGGCATTATTGCTATCAATGCTGAAAATTACTCTAAAAAAGGTGATTTGGACAAATTGATGGAACTTGATTTTATGAAAGATTTTGACAAAAAACTTAAAGAAAGTAGCCCAAATCATTATGATATGGTTTCAAAAATCTACAAAGCTCCTAAACAAGCTGGAATTAATCTTTTCCCAAAATCTTATGTTTTTGCGCTTAATTTGGATAGTTTGACAGCTTTTGGTTACCTTTTCAATGTGTCAGACAAGTCAAAACTTGACGAACTTGCGGCTAAAATTGTGGCAGATAGCAAAGACAAACTCTTTGTGGGAGAGAAAAAAGGCTTTAAATTTTTCTCTGATAATAAGACAACAATGGCTTGGAATGGTCAAATTGCGGTGATGATGGGTATTGAAGGTTCACAAAAATACAATCCTAATGAAACGCAAAACTATGACGACCCAGATTATTATGCCAAACAAGAGGAAAAAGAACGCCTTTATACACAAAAAAAAGGTGATGTAATGGCTAAACAAATTGAGCTAATTATTGAAGGACAAAAAAGTAATGTTACAAGTAATGCAAACTTCCAAACCTTTAATAGTCAGGCTTTTGATGCAGGAATTTGGATAAATTATCAAGTGTTTAATGGTGCTTTTTTGAAAGTTTTTAAGGAATTTGGAAGCGCTATGGGGTCAGAAAAGAAAATGATGGAAAAATTTTCTAGCGTTATGAAAGACAACTATTTACATATGTTTTTCAACCTCAATAAAGGTAATGCTACGTTTTCTGTACATACGTATATGGGCGAGAAAATGACTAATCTTTCACAAGGAATGTACGACAAACGCATCAATCCTAAGTTTTTTGATTATGTAGATGGTACTAATACGCTTGGATTCTTGGCGGTTGCCGTTGATATGCGTAAGTATTATGATATGTTTATGGGGCTTTATATCCCATTTTTGGAGCAAGCACCCAAAGGAAAGCAAATTATTTCTGCCATAGAACTTGCAGGCATTGCTACTGATGAAGATGCTATTTTGAATCTTTTTAAAGGTGATTTGATGATTGCTATTACAGATGTGAGAGAAGTCAATGTCGTTTATAAAGATTATCAATATGATGGAGATAAGTATGTAGGTGAGGTTGAAAAAACTAGAAAAGAGCAAAATCCTGTGTTTGTGGCTATGTCTAGTATAGGAAATCAGAAAAATGTGGATATTGTGATACGTGCTTTGGTTAATTTTGAAGGACTAAAAGAACAAAAAGGATATTATGAGTTTGTAGGAAAAACAGGTATGGCAAAAGTATATCTTATTCTAAAAGATGGCATGATGATTATTTCTAATGATGAAAATCTTGTTTTGGAACGTATTTTGCAAGGTAAAACAGTAGCAAAACCAGTAGAAAGCCGTTTGCAAGATTTGACTAAAACCAACTCTCAAGTGTTTTTCACTAACTTTCCTAATGTTTTTGCTACCGTCCTCAAAACAACCAAAGATTTGAGCAAAGAAGAGAAGAAAAACATTGAAGAACTCAAAAATAATATTGGTGAATTGCAATTCAAAGGAGTGGAAATGAACGGAAAAGTAGCTAAGTATGAAGCAATTATTGACCTCAAAAACAAAAAAGAAAATAGTCTTTATGTTGGACTTAAAATGATAGACTACTTTATGAGAAATGGCAAAGTAAAAACCTCTGAAGCAAAAACTATTGATGGCAAAACGCCAGAAGAAACAACAGACAAACCTAAAAAGAAGAAAAAAGGAAAATAATTTTTTTGATAACGGTTTTTAATAAAGGTGTACTAAAATTTAGTACACCTTTATTTTTGAAGCGTTTTAATTTTATTCATTTGCCAAACTTTTATCCAAAATCCATTGCAAAGCTGCTAGTACTTCATAAGGAGCAGTAAAAGTAAGTGGAATATAGTTAGATTCTATGAATAATTGTTTGTTTTCCAATTTCATAAAACACCACGAAAAAGCATTGGTAACGCACCCATAAATAGCTACTAGGCAGAGCCTAGCAACTGTGGGATTTTTCTATTTTAAATCTATTTTCTTAAAATATTTCTTATAATCTGTTATATATGATTTTGGGAAATGAAGCCAACTTGAAGTTATTATTGTAGAATCAATTGTTGTTGTATATTCACAATCAAGGTTCACATAAAAACGCTTTGCTACATTATCATTTTTCTTAAGAACAACTGCATAAGTATACCCACATGGCATTGCATCAGTTTTATAAGAAATAATCCAGTGTTTTTTAATTTTTTCTAGTGTT
>JAYVHJ010000069.1:0-13994 GCA_043771315.1 Raineyaceae bacterium | reverse complement strand
TTGACATTAACAATTCCCACATCTACTAATTTCCATTTTTTACCTACAAGTATTTTTTGCACTTCTGCCAAAGAAGTAGCCGTAGGTGGTATTTTATCTGATTTGCAAGCACTCACGCACATACATACACACACTAGCAGGCTTAAAATTTGATTTTTCATTTCTTGGTTAGGGTTTAGTATTGTGATTATAGTTAATTTTATTGTTTTGTTAGTGTTGCATAAGAGGCTAATCTTGTCTTTTCATCTCTCAAACAAGTGAAAGAAATATACTTTTTATCAACCAAAGTGATAATGATGTAGCCATTATCCACGCAAACGTCTTTTTCTTTGATTTTTTCAGTAAAAATAGCCCTATTTTTATTTATGCTGATGAGTTCTAGCATTCCTCCACAAGCAAGTTCAGGATATTGAATGGTGAATTTTTTTGTTTTAGAATTAGCCACAAGAATTGTTTTCCAACCCCTGTCTGCATTGGTTTGAAATTTTGTACCTTCCCATGTGCCATCTATCCAACTACCAGTGGCAGATGGAAAATTATTTGAAGGAGTATTTGCTTTGAAGCCAAAAATGACCAAAACAAACATCATTAGCTTAATTGTCATTGAGATTTTTTTCATTTTCTTTAATTTTTTGGTTGTTAAACTTGATTTTGTTAATTTGAGAAAAAACCATCTTCTCACACACAAAACTACACAGAAAAAACGACAAAAAAATACGGTATATGCCGTATTTTTTGCTTATTTTTGTAGATATTTATAACTTTTACAATATTCTGACAATTATGATAAGAAAACAACTAGGTTTTTTTTAGGATATATAACTTTCTATGAAAATTGATTTTAATATTTATGGTTTTATTGATGGTGTTATCATTTCGCAGGCTATTTTTGCTTGTATTTTGCTGTGGTTTTCTAGTCAAAATAAACTATCTAACCGTTTTTTAGCTATATTATTATTGGTGATAGCGTTGTGGTTGGTTGATGATTTTTGTCGTGTGGCGGGCATTTATAACACAAATGCCAATTTGTATTTTATGCCAA
Source organism: Raineyaceae bacterium (assembly GCA_043771315.1). Taxonomy (GTDB): domain Bacteria; phylum Bacteroidota; class Bacteroidia; order Cytophagales; family Thermonemataceae; genus JANYGM01. The sequence continues at coordinate 12,952 of JAYVHJ010000069.1, read as the reverse complement.
TTTTTTATTCTTTTGCATTTGGACCACTTTTGTATTTTTATGTAAAAAGTTTAACAAATAGTGATTTCAGGCTTCAAAAAAAGCATTTCTTGCATTTTATTCCCGTTTTTTTGCAGAGTTTATTGTATCTTTTTCTAAATTTCCAACCGTATGCTTTCAAATATTGGTACTGGGAGAACGTGCATCAGCCATATACCTACCGTTTTGAGTTTGATGGAACACTTTTATCTTTGCTGATTTATTTGTTGCTTTCCATTTCTCTTATCAAACGGTATCAAATTTGGCTTTTAGATAATTTTTCAGAAATATCAAAAATTAGACTGAATTGGCTAAAAATATTGTTGGTCGTTTTGGTTATTTTGTGCTTACAGTGGTTTTTTGAGGTGATTTTGCGAGATGTATATCAAATTTATTTCAATTATAATTATTCTATTCAGCTTTTGGGAATACTCGCTTTGGTGCTTGGTACAGCAGGAATAAGACAAATCAATTTAGATAATATTGCTTTTATTGAAAATAATCAAGAAAATCTTACAGAAAAAAATGCAAGTACCAAAATTATAAATAATAACATCAATGATATTACCAATAACAAAAATTTACAAATTATTGACGAACTTATTTTAGCAAAAATAGTGGCAGGAATGGAGGTAGAGAAATTGTATCTTAATGCCACGCTTTCTCTTGCGGAGTTTGCTAAAAGCCTGCAACTACCACAAAAAACAGTTTCTAATCATATCAATATTGGACTAAAAAAATCTTTCAATGATTTTGTCAATTTGTATAGGGTGGAGGAGGTGAAACGCTGTTTGAAGACTGCAGACATAGAAAAACTTACTATTCTTGCCATTGCTTTTGATGCAGGTTTTAATTCAAAAACAACTTTCAACAGGATTTTTAAGCACTTTACAGGCGTTGCGCCAAGAGATTTTTAGGTTACTTTTTCCTCCAATTTCTATAGTAGTCACTGATATATTTATCAAAAAATTCAAAAGCAAAAAAACTATTTTTCATATTGTTTTCCAACTCATTTGTTTTATCAACTTCATTAAACAAATTCTCCAATTCTATAAATTTTTCATTGTTAAGTTTCCACCAATATCCGTAAAAATTTTTGGGATAAATATCGTCTAAAACGTCTTTTGCAATTGATAAATTACTCATAAATTCTAGTCCTATTCTAAACTTTGGATTGGTATAACGAGAGTCGCAAGAACTAATAAATTCCCTTCCTTTTATATCCAAATCAGATAAAATTAAGTTTAAAGTTGATTTTAGTGAAAGTTCTGTTTTTTGAAAATAGTAACGCCAAATTTCTGGACCAAAAGCTGATTTTGAGTTACTATTATGTAAAAACGCATATTTATTAAGCATTCCATCTAATCTTCCTCCACGAATACTTTTATATAAATTTGACTGTAATTCACAGCTTATATATCCCTGTTTTAGATAAACACAAATTATCATAAAGTCAGTAGCATCATCTTTTAAGACATTTCTTTTAAAATAGTAGTAACGCTTATTAAATTTAAGAAAAGAATATCCAAGTTTATTTTTTAGTAAAGTTGAGATTATAATTTCATATAATATTTTTTTTGTTAAATTCGTATCATTTCCCATTGATTCATAATTTAAAGAATATACTCCAAATTTAACCAAAAACTCCTTATTCTCCAAAATAATCTAAAAATACGTCCCAAATCCCGTTTTGGCACGTTCCAAAATCAGTTTTAAACAAGTTTGGAGCGTTTGTGTTATTTTTGTTGTGTATGTTTGTGTCGTTCAAGGAACAATACTTAATCAAATCACAAAATTATATCAAACAAAATCACCAAGAAAATGAAACGAAATCATCTAATTTTCCAAATTTTACTTTTTAGCATAATCAGTTTTTTCTCTCAAAGTAACAACAAAATAGTTGCTCAAAATCAGCAAAATACCAAACAAAACGCTTGGTCAGACAAAACCCCTATTTTGCCCGACACGCTTAGACGTGTGCCTGTGGGTATCACTTTGTATCATTCGCCAAATCCTAATTATCCACAAATCAACGACACAAAAGCCATAAATAATGGAAAATATGTTTGGAAACATAGCACTTTTGTACGTGCTGAAACGGAAGATTTGGAAGTCGTGGCAGCAGGAAGTTTTATTTGGTTTTCTGAAAAAGGCTGGTTTACGAATGTGCAATATGATAAAAACGAATTTTCAGAAAAATTTGCCTGCAAAAATGGCATTCTCAAAAAAGGAGAGGTGTATTGTTTTAAAAATAATTTTCGTTTTGGAGATAATTTGTATGGGGGAGATGCGTTGTGGTTTGTTTTGGCAAAAGATAAAAATGGCAAAATCTATAAAGGAATGGGACTTATTGAAACAGAAGACAAGCTAATCAGCGCAGAAAATTCTTTAAATACCAATCAAAAATCATATCAAGTAAACAATGATTTGAGTAAAATCAATTGGACTGGCTACGGAGAAATAGGAGATTATTCGCTTACAGGCGACATTAAACTCAAAAAAGGAAACCTACAATTAAATGAAAAAACTAACGACAAAACCAATTTTAATGGGATTTTTGTTTTTGATATGAATACTATCTCACATTCAGAAAAAAACTTAGAAAAGCACCTAAAAAATGAAGATTTCTTTGAGGTAAGCAAATTTCCAACGGCAAGTTTTGAGTTGCAAAACATTCAAAATGGAAACGCAACAGGTTTTTTGACTATTAAAAACATCAAAAAAAACATTTCTTTTCCTATCAATATTACAGAAAAAAATGTCCCAAAAGACAACCCAAAAGGCAATCAAATAACTATAAATGGCATTATTCCTGTGGATAGAACACTTTTTGGAATTACCTATAATTCTAAAAACTTTTTCAAGGATTTGGGAGATAATGCCATTAAAAACATCTTTGATTTGAAATTTGAGATAGTGGCAGAGAAAGTGAAATAAAATAAACAAAGAAGACTTTGCTTCAAGCAAAGTCTTCTTTAAATTTTCATATATAAAAATATTTTTTTGTTTGGTGGCTGTTTTCTCTTCACTACTCTTCATTTTTAATGATATTTTTAAGAGTTTTTTCAAGAGTTGGAAATTTAAAAACAAACCCCGCAGCAACTAATTTTTCAGGAATAACCCAACGACTTTTTAAAACCAATTCTGTTTCTGTTTTAATAAGGACTGCTCCAATTTCAAGTAAAAATTTTGGTAAAGGCAAACCAAATTTCATATTCATTACTTGTCTTAAAGATTGCATTAAAGTCTTATTGTCAATTGGATTAGGTGATGAACAATTATAAACTCCTTTCAAGTGCTTATTATTTTGTAAAAAATTAATAATGCTATATAAGTCTGCAATATGAATCCAACTAAACATTTGTTTTCCATTGCCTTGTTGTCCACCCACACCAAAACGAACAAGATTAATAAATGGGGGCATAACACCACCATTTTTGCCTAACACTATTGCCATTCTCAAAGCAACTTGTCGTGTCTTTGGTAATTGATAATCAAAAAATGATTTCTCCCAACTGGTTGCAACATTTACAGAAAACCCTGTACCAATTTCTCCCTTTTGTTCTGTCATTGGTTGGTCTTCTGCGTGTCTATAAATTGTCGCTGTACTTGAATTTATCCAAAGCTCTGGTGGATTGGCACATTGTAAAATAGCTTGTCCAAGAATATTAGTTGTTTCAGTTCTTGAATTTAATATTTCTAATTTATTCTTTTCATTATAGCGACAATCAACAGATTTTCCTGCAAGATTTATAAGCATTTCAGCATTGTCAATGGCTTCAATAATTGCCTTTGTGTCTTGCCAATTAATACTATTTTTTTGCCTTGAAATGATAATTACCTCATAACCTAAATTAGTAAATTGCTCTGTTAGATATTTTCCAACAAAGCCAGTTCCACCCGCTAAAACTATTTTCTTGCTTGTCATTATTTGCCTTATTATCAAAATTTTAATATATACTCATATCTAATGTATCAAAATCTTTAATTTTTGTCAGTTTGATAAGTTTATTTATGGTTATGTTTTTTTCAGTTTCTTTAAAAACTTCATCTCCACCTTGCGCATTTTCGTTTGTATTTACTTTTTCCAGTTTCTTTTTGGTTAAAAAGTTAATGCTTTTTTCACTACTAACGACAACACCTCCATTGGTTGTATCATAGCCAATTAGTTCAAAATCAGCATTTTGATACCTAAAAGTATATTTCCAAGAGCCGTATCTTCCGTGTCCGTAGTTAACATACAAATTTCCTTTTTTGATTTCTACAGAAAGTTCTGGCGCAAAATAAACACCCCCATCTTCATTTTCAGAAGAGAAGCAATCATAGTTTTTTGCTGCTAATTCATAACTGTTTTTCTTGTTGAGCAGAATAACAATTCCTCTTCTATTACGGTCTAATTTTCCACGAGATTGGTCTGTTATGATTTTACTTTTGTTTGTTCCCTTGATAATCAGGACATAATCATCTACGCCATCTTTGTTTAAATCTCCTTTAATTTTCTCAAAAATTACATATCCTTTTGGCACAAAATCAGCAGGATTAGGTTTTTGTTCCACTTGTCCAAACAGGGTGGTTGTCAAAGTCATTATTAAAATTGTGAGTGCTTTTTTCATTATTAGTAGGGGATTTATAGTAGCTTTTATTTCTCTTCAAATGTAATAAAATCAAATATATATTCCAAAATAAAATCAAAAAATACTTTGAAATGATAGAATACGCTAAAATTTGTTTATTTTTGTGAGATATTCTTAAAAGTCTAAAATCTACCAAAATGATAAGAAAACCTTTTGAACAATGGCTATTTGAGGAAGTGGAAATAGCTTTTAATATAGAACGTATTAATAATTTGCCTGCTTTAGTAGAATGGCTTGATGTGCCAAAAAATACTGTTTTATCTTCTGAAACAGACAGATTACGTGTTTTGCTTTCTACAAATGTAGAAGCGTGGAATGAAGATGAGCTAAAAATGATGTTTCTTGCGCCTTTTTTATCAGAATTTAGATTTAATAATTTTCCTTCATATAGAGTTTTTACACAAAGACAATTTTCTATTCAAACTGCAGAAGTAGAAGCAAATGGAAGAGTAGAATGGTTTATTGCAACAGGAAAGCAAATACCTAAAAAACCATTTTTCTTTCTGCAGGAATACAAGCCAGAAAAAAATTCAGGCAACGACCCACTTGGGCAACTTTTGATAGCTATGGTTGATGCGCAAATCCTCAATGAGGACACAAAAAAGCCTTTATTTGGCTGTTATATGATTGGGCGTTTTTGGTTTTTTGTTGTTTTGATAGAAAAAAACTATAGTGTTAGCAATGCCTATGATGCCACACAAACAAATGCTTTAAGCGAGATTATAACCATTTTGGAGAGAGTTAAAATACACATACACAAGGAATTAGGGCTTCCTGCACCTACAAAAAATAACTAGAATTTGCTGGATAATACAAAAAATAAATACTTTGTATTATCCAGTTTATAAAATTGCAAGTGCTTTTCCATTTTTTTTATATTTTCCAAAATAAAATCAAAAAATACTTTAAAATGATAGGATGATTTAAGTGAGATTGTAGTAATTTTAGAGAGAGCTAAAATACATATTCACAAGGAATTAGGGCTTCCTGCGCCTGCGTGAGAGCAGGAAGTTTTAATTGAAAAAAAATTATGATAAATTTTCTGTATTTCTTTGGAAATTAAAATAAAATGTTTTTCTTTGTTGAATAATTTAAAAATAAAACAAAAACATAATGAAAAAAATAATTTTATTAATAGCACTTTGTTCTATTTCTTTGTTTTCTTGTAAATCTGGTGGAGAAACTAACAACGACAAAGAAAAAGAACTACTAGAAAGAGAAAAAGCCCTTTTGGAGAAAGAAAACGCTTCTCTGAAAGATAATAATCAAAAAAGTAGTGAGCAGTCGTCTCAAAACCGTCCCTCACGAGAACAAGCATCTCCAAAACAAGAATCACAACACCCACAACCAAACTTTTCTTATAACAATAAGTATATTAGCTACAATCACAATGGTAGCGGTATAAATGAGTATATTTTTATGAAAAATGAAACACCCTTTTATTACTCTCCCAAGAAAGGTACTTATATGCAAATGTTTTCTGCAAATTGTGGTACATCAATAGGCTCAAGAATGTTAAAGTATCAGAATGATGCAATAACGACAAATGTTTATAAATTTGCTGGTTCAGAAGATTGTTATGGTATTTTGGTGTTGAATAATGGAACTTTAATTTGTGTTGATAGTTTTGGTGATGAGCAAACTTATCTTCCGTTCTAGAGTAAAAGGTGGATGCTGAAAAACCTTATTTAGAGTAAGCAAAGTAACTAAAGATAAAATTAAATGAAAAAAATAATTACAATATTGTTTATCCTTTTTCTTTTAACTCAAGATGCTTTTTCTCAAATGAAGAGCCTAAGGTATAATGCAGTTAAAATACAGCCTAAACAAGAACTTTTTTTGCATAGTACAAGTCACAAAGGCGGTGGTGAAAATAGAATGACCATTAAAATAGATTTACCAAAAAATACAGTCAAATGGTACTATTCATTTTCTACTGCACTAAAAAATAAACCAACTGATACAAAGGATTTATTTGGTAATTTAACTAATACCATAATCAATGGTGCAGCTAGTTCAAATCCTATAACTGCTATAGGGAAATTGATTTTAGATAAAGCAATGACACCAACAGGTGAAAATATTATTGATATTTATTTAACTAACACAGAAGGTCGCAAAATTTTTATGGAAAGAGGAATGTTTGACTGGAAATATTCTAAACCAAATAGCTTTCCAGAAGGAACAAGAGAGGGATTTAAAAGTGGTATAGTAGAAATTGATGATATCATAGAAGGGACTGTTTATTTAGGTTTTCGTAACCCAAATACTGCTGAGGGTGTTACCTTTGGAATTGAAGTCGTTGCTATTGTTGCAGAAGAAGTTCTGAATAATACAGTATGGTCAGCAGCAAGTAAGAAGTATTTTTATGACTTCTACTATGATTTTTATAAGAAGAGAAATATTGCTGATGATAAAGCAAGAGCAATTAGTGGATGTATTGTAGAGAAGGTAATGCTTGAAAAAACACCATCAGAATATGAAGGTATGAATGAGGGCGCACGCACGAACTGGGTACAACCAATAGCACAATCTTGTGTAGAAAAATATCTACCTAAAAAGTTAGAAAAAACAGAACAACAAAAAAAGGGTGTAACATTTTGTAATTTAGGTTGGACACAGTACGAAAATGGTAACTTAGATACGGCAATAGAATACAGTAAAAAAGGCTTGACTTTTGATAATACGCTAGGGTATGCAAAAGCAAATCTAGGGTTATTTTACTTGATTAAAGCAGATGAAAGTACGGCAACTGATTACTATGTAGATGCTATAAGTGATTTCAATAATAATAAAATATCCGCTAAAAAGTCATTTGAAGATGCAGTAGATGATATTGATAAAGCACTTGTAAAATATCCTACAATGAAAGGATATAAAAGCATAAGAGATTTATTAGTATTAGAATTGAAAAAATATAAATAAACTTTACTAAATAAAAACAAATATGGCAAATAAAAAAGGTATTCTAGAAAACACAGTTGGAAAAATTACTGAAGGAATTTTGAGAGGTGCTGATAATCTTGTAGATGCAGTAGTTAATAAAATTCAAGCTAAAATGAAAACCCCAGCTAAGAAAGTGGCTACTCCAAAAGCTAAAAAAGCAACTCCAGCAAAAAAGAAAAAATAATTTTCTTTTACATTTCACATCAAAGCCGTTACGCAGGTAACGGCTTTTTTATTTTGAATTTTAATGCAATACTAGGTTTTTCCTATGTATAAATATTTTGCGCTTATTTTATTTGTATTATCCTGCAATCTTTTAATCCTAAAAATCCTAGTTTTGCTTTATTTGCAGGTATTTATCTACAAAATGATGTACCAAATATAGCACGGGAGTAAGGGCAACGCCAATAAGCATTTTATAAATATAATTATTGATACCTACGGAAAACAAAAAATCCACGTCCCACGCTTTCTGACCCATTATTTTTGGATAAAGATAAAACGCCAACGTAATCACCAAAAAACTATCAATAAGTTGCGAGAAAAAAGTAGAGCCATTGGCACGCAACCAAAAATATTTTTCTCCAGTAATATTTTTGATTTTTTGAAAAACGAGCGCATCAAGCAACTGCCCAATCAAAAATGTAACAATAGAGGCAATCATAATCACGCCACTTTGCCCAATAATAGTGTTAAAAGCAAAATTTATATCAAAATCAGCCTTTCCTGTGCTTTCCTTGTAAAACGAAATCCAACTTTGAGAGGCTGGGAGTGAGGTAGTTATATTGATAATAGCAAATGTATAAAGCACCATTATTGATGTAAGATAACTTGCTTTTTTGATACCTTTTTGACCAAAATATTCATTCATTACATCAGATACAATAAAGACAATTGGCCACAAAATCACACCCACAGGAATAACCAAATCCAAAGAAAAGCCTTTCCAAATCTCTATGGACTTATACGGAAGTCCAAAAATTTCATAAAGCGCAATAACTTTCATTCCAATTATTTCTGCAACAATTACATTAGTCAGAAAAATAGCAGTCAAAATCAAAAAAAGCGTATTTTTTTTAGTTTGGTCAATTGTGTTATTAATGGCATTATTATTTGTATTCATTCGTAATTTGTAATTGTTAATTCGTAATTGAGAAAGTTTCTCCTTCAACACTTAACATTACATTAGGAAATATTGTTTTTGCTTCTTCCAGAAAAGCATCAATTTCTTTATATCTAGCAGAAAAATGACCTAAAAGCAAATTACTTACATTTGCAAGTTTTGCAATATTTGCTGCTTGTTTGGCAGTAGAATGAAAAGTTGCTTTGGCACGTTCTGCGTCTTCCTCTAAAAATGTGGACTCGTGATAAAGTAAATCAACATTTTTTATTATTTCTACAATGCGCTCATCATAACAAGTATCAGAACAAAAAGCATAACTATCTGACTTTTTTGGAGGAAGTGTATAATCTTGCACAGAATATAGCATAATGCCATTTTTATCCAAAACATTATAACCCTGCAAAAGCGTTTTTATAGCATCAATAGGTAAAGGTATTTTTTTTGCTATTTGCTCATTTATTTTTTCTTTATTGATACGATATTTTTTTGGCTTTTCTTTAAATAAAAATCCTGTACAAGGAATTCTATGATTTAAGGGAATAGTTGTTATTGTTAGCTTTTCATTTTCAAATAACAATTCACTTTTATAATGCTTATTACTTGAGTTGCTATTATAAACTATATTTTCAGAAATAGTTTCTTTAAAAATTATTTTAAAAGAAAAATTCATATAAGATGCTTTTGCTTGCACAATGATAACTTCTGCTAATTCTCTGGGAGCATAGAGATACAAATCATTTTCTCGTCCCAACATATTCATTGTAGAAAGAAGCCCAATAAGTCCATAATAATGGTCGCCGTGCAAATGAGAAATAAAAATATGGTTGATATTTTTTACTTTATCTTGCAAATTAAATTTCACTATTTGATGTTGTGTTCCTTCCGCACAATCCACTAAAAAACATTCGTTGTCTATCTCAACTAATTGAGATGTTGAAGTTCTACCATACGCAGGAATTGCACCAGATGCTCCTAAAATTGTTACTGAAAACATAAATTTATTTTTTAATTTAATTATTCAACTTGCCTTACTGCTAATTATTGATAATTAGTTTGTTTTAACAACTAATTATATTAACATATTTATAATATAATTAAGTAGCAAATACAAAACCTCATAAATAGATTAAAATCTTTTTACGAGGTTTTATGCGGACTTTTTATAGTAATTTTTTGATTTGCTAACTAAAACCTATATTTCTTCACTTTCACCCATTTCTTTTTGAAGTTCAGACATAAAAATATCATCAATAGCTTCTTCAACAGTAGGAAGCATATCCAAAACCTTATCTAATTGTGAGATTTTAATGAGTTTTATTACATGTTCACTTGCGCCCACCAGTATCATTTTTCCTGAAAAATCTTTGCAAAGTCTATTAACAACCAAAATAGCACTAAGCCCAGAAGAATCAATATATTTGGCGGCAGTAATATCTAAAATAATATTACAAACCTCTTCTGGTTCACTTTCTTTTGTAGCAATCTGACGGAGAGAAGGTGCATTTGTGGCATCTAATCTAGCATCTTGCAACTGCAAAAGCACATATTTTTCTTGTTTATCTATATGTAAATTTATCATAATTTGTACTTTATTTGTATTTTTAAGGTTAATATTATTTCATAAATATTTTTAGTGAGTTTTATGGTGCAAATATATAGTTTTATTTTAATTTTATTCTTATTATTTTCCCATTTTCTCTTTTCTGATACTTTCTCCTGTTTTTTCGTCAAAAAATTCCCAAGTAGCGTGTTTCAAATCATTTTTATAAAATCCTTTGACAATTACTTTTCCCGCAGTATCTTTATTGGTGCTATATTCTGTATAATCACCGCTTTTGCGTCCTAAAATATAGTTTTCTTCTATATGTAAAAGCCTATTTTGATATATTTTGGTGAGTTTATGTTTCTTTCCATTCTCATACGTTTCTTCCTTTAAGATTTCTTTTTTGTCGTTATATGTTTTCCTAATACCATCTACCAAATTATTTTGATAAGGAACAGAAGCACTCAAATTGCCATTTTCGTGGTAATAAAGCCAAGTTTTGACAGGTTTTCCGCCACTGAAGAAAGACTCCGCTTTTTTATTTCCGTTAGGATAATAAGTTAAGACTTCTCTGTCAAGCTCTTGATTGGCAAAATTACTTTTTTCTTTTGGTTTACCATCTTCATAAAAACTTGTATAATTTCCTATACGCAAGCCGTTGTTATAAGTCGTTTTTTCAGCTAAAAGACCTGCACTAGTACCCATATTTACATTAGAAGAAACACTTATAATTGGTTTTATTTCGTGAAATCTTTTATAACTTCCATCTAATTTATCTTTCTTATAATAACATTCTTCCAATAATTTACTATCTTCTGCATATCTACGAAAAGTACCATTTTTAATATGATTTTCAGCCTCTATTTCCATATGCGGAACGCCTTTATCAGGATTTTTTTGGAAGGCTAGAAGCGAGGCAGGGATATTAGCATTAAAATCATAATAGGTATAGATTGTCCCTATTTGCATATTGTTTTTAAATGTTTCAATAGTCTTTATTTTGCCACTTTCATAATACATAATTACATCTTTATCTAGCTGATTATCAATATAATAAGCTATTTTACTTAAAACACCATTATTATAAAATTCCTCTAATTTTCCGTTGAGTAAACCATTTTTAAAAGTCGTCTTAGAGCGGATTTTATTTCCTTCATAATACTGAACAAACGTACCATTTAAGGTATCATTTTTATAAAAACCTTTCTGAACTGTATCACCTTTATAACTTAGAATAATCATATTCCCATTTTTCAAATCCTTAGAAAAATTCCAAAAACTTTTTACTTTGCGTGGGAGAGAGTCGTGGTATTCTATGAATTTCCCTTCCTTATTATTAGCTACAAATTTCCCTTCCAAAGCTAATTTCCCAGATTTATAAAAACTTTTATACATACCATTTTTTGCGCTATCACCAGCTGACACTTCAAATTCCTCTTTTAAAATTTTTATTTCTGAAGGATTATTTTTGTCAGGTCTATAAAAAGTTTGTAGTTTTTCTTGTGCCAATATTTCTGTAATATTTACAAAAACATTCACAAGAAAAATAAAGCAAAACAGAAAAAAGGAGAGGCTGAAAAACGCATTATTACAACCCTTGAAAATTCTACTTAACATAATATAACTTATAGAACAATTTTAGTTATTGAAATTTGCTGGTTTTTGTTAAACTTTTGTACTAAACTTTTTGTGTTGTCAGGTGTTTCCACCTGACAACAAATGCGCTTTTAAATATTTTCTTGAAGTCAGGTGGAAACACTTGACTTCACAAGAAAAACCTTTCAGGGTTTTTTTAAATACAGTTTTTTAATGCACTACACACTATTTCACTACACACTATTTAAACGCTTTTTCTAGTGCCAGTGCAAGTTCTACGCCACGCAAACTTTTACCTAAAATTACACCATTTTTATCTATCAAAAAATTGGTAGGGATTCCTTCTACTTGATACAAAGGCACTACGGCAGAATCAAAATGTTTTAAATCAGACACTTGCGACCACGTAAGATTATCTTTTGTGATGGCTTCTAACCATTTTTGTTTGTCGTTATCCAAAGAAACGCCCAAAACCTGAAAGCCTTTGTCTTTATATTTTTGATAAACCGCCACAACATTAGGATTTTCACGCCTGCAAGGTCCACACCAAGCCGCCCAAAAATCAATAAGTGTGGTTTTTCCACGAAATTGTGCTAGTGTTACGAATGTTCCTTTTGTATTTGGAAGGCTAAAATCTGGTGCAATATCCCCTATTTCTAAACCTATTTTAGGTGTATTAGTTTTAGGATTTTCAGCAACTTTTTCAACTGTTTTTTCAGTTTTTACTTCCGTTTTAACCTCATTTGTTGCAGGTTTTTCTTGATTTTCTTGTGTGTTTTCTTGTTTTGATTTTTGACAAGAAGTTGCAAAAAGTCCGCCAATGATGAGCAGAGCAAATATTTTATTTGTTTTTTTCATTATAATTTTATTTGATAAAATCAATTTTTATTAGATGCTTATCTTATTTCAAACCCTTTTTTTGATTTTCAATCTTTTTTCTTTGTTCTTCAATAATTCTTTGTTGTTTTTCAATAGTTTGTTGCTGTTCTTTTTTAATTCTTGCAAGTTCTATTTTCCTTTTTTCATTTTCACTTTCCTTTTCAATTATCTTTTTCTGTTCTTCAATAATTTGTTTTTGCTTCTCAATAGTTT